>WGGB01000262.1 GCA_015491935.1 Alteromonadaceae bacterium | reverse complement strand
ATGATCCGACGCAATTATGCTAAATCATTCGATGGCTTTTCAACACGCATATTATCGAAAATTACAGCATTAACGCTAATCCAATGGTTTAATCAACAAAAAGGAAACAACATTAACAATCTAAAAGTAGCTGTTTCTTAAATGCACCACGGGTATTAGAACTATATAATTTAACTTGATTTCGATCGTTAGCTTTAGCGTAATACACGGTATTGTTGGCAAAATTGATTAATTGCTGGCAATTAATTTTATCATTTTCTGCACACGCTACACCAAAGCTTCAAAAGTGGCTACTAATGAAGCTTTATTTTAATGAAAAATGTTTTATCGTACTTTTAACCTATAAATTTACGCGCATTTCTAAACATACGTACCCAAGGTGAATCTTCGCCCCAGTTATCAGGGTGCCAAGAGTTCGCGACAGTTCTAAATACTCGTTCAGGATGTGGCATCATAATGGTGACACGTCCATCGGTGGTCGTTAATGCGGTTATACCGTCTACAGAGCCATTGGGATTAGCAGGGTATGTTTCGGTCACTTGTCCGTAATTATCGACAAAGCGCATGGCGATTGTGCCAGAATTATTAGCGGCATCAATAGCAGCATCATCGCTAAATTCGGCATGGCCTTCACCATGAGAAACGGCGATAGGCATTTTTGAGCCTGCCATCTCTGTAAAAAATACCGAAGGGCTGTCTTGAATTTCAACTAAACTAAAACGTGCTTCAAAACGTTCTGATTTGTTGGTAACAAAATGCGGCCATAATTCGGCACCCGGAATAAGTGATTTAAGGTTTGATAGCATTTGACAACCATTACAGACGCCTAAACTAAAGGTGTCTTCACGGTGAAAGAATGCTTTAAACATAGCCCGTGCTTTGTCGTTAAATAAGATGGATTTAGCCCAACCTTCGCCTGCGCCTAATACATCACCATACGAGAAGCCGCCACAAGCGACTAAACCATTAAAGTCAGCTAAATTAGTACGCCCTGACAAAATATCAGACATATGGACATCAATGGCGATAAAGCCAGCGCGATCAAATGCGGCAGCCATTTCAACGTGTGAGTTAACCCCTTGTTCACGCAAAATAGCAACTTTAGGATTAGTGTTATTTTGAGCATCTTTAATGATTAAGTCGGCAACAATATCTTCATTTATGTCAAAAGTTAACTCGGCATTTAAACCGGGATCTTCAGTATCAAATTTAACATCGTATTCTTGTTGCGCGCATTCGCTATTATCACGTAATGATTGCATTTTATGGGTGGTTTCAGCCCAAACGGTACGATAATAAGTACGAGAATTAGCTAATACTTCGTCGCCATTACGACTAAAACGAATAGTATCTTCATTGTTTAAGCGACCAATATCGGTAAAGCAATCGCTAATGCCATTTTCATCAATAAGCTGATGAATCGTCTCAAGATCGCTTTCACGAATTTGAATAACCGCACCTAATTCTTCATTAAATAAAATTGCCGCGTTGTCACCACTAAATTTACTTAAATCAATATCTACACCCGTATGACCTGCAAATGCCATTTCACACACAGTAGTAAATAAACCGCCGTCTGATCTATCGTGATAAGCGATTAATTTTTCTTCGCGTACTAGCGTTTGCATGACATTGAAAAAGGCTTTTAGTATTAGTGCATCATCCACATCGGGCGTTTCATTACCTAATTGTTTGTAAACTTGTACTAAACACGAGCCACCTAAACGATTTTTGCCTTTTGATAAATCAATAGCAACAAGGCGAGTGTCGCCTAAATCGTCACGTAATTGTGGGGTTACTGTTTTACGAATATCTTCTACTCGACCAAATGCGGTAATAATTAACGACATAGGTGAGGTAACTGACATTTCCTCATTATTTTCTGAATCTTCTTTGCTCCAAGTCGTTTTCATCGACATGGAATCTTTACCGACAGGAATGGTTAAACCAAGTGTAGGACAAAGTTCTTCTCCAATGGCTTTTACTGCCTCAAAAAGCCCTGCGTCTTCACCAGGATGACCCGCTGGCGACATCCAGTTAGCAGATAGTTTAATGCGATTTAAGTCGCCAATATCAGTACCCGCAATGTTAGTTAAGGCTTCGGCTACTGCTAAACGCGCTGAAGCACCATAGTTTAATAGTGCAACAGGCGTGCGTTCGCCTAATGACATTGCCTCACCATGATAACTGTCTAATGAGGCGGCCGTTACACCACAATCTGCTACTGGTACTTGCCAAGGGCCAACCATTCGGTCGCGATTAACCATACCTGTTACTGAGCGATCGCCAATGGTGATCAAAAAGGTTTTCTCAGCAATAGTCGGTAAACGTAATAATCGCTCGGCAGCCTCATTAAGGTTTATGCTGGCGCTATCGAAATGATCACCTTGGGCTGTGGCTGATTTAACATCGCGATAGATTTTAGGGGTTTTACCTAATAACACTTCAAGCGGTAAATCAATAGGGGTTTTTCGTTGTGGATCGTTCGCAAAATATTCATCAGTTACGGTTAAATGTTCTTCTTCTGTGGCTCTACCAACAACCGCAAAGGGGGCGCGCTCACGTTGACAAATTTCATTAAAGCGCGGTAAATCCTCATCTGATACTGCTAACACATAACGCTCTTGTGATTCATTACACCAAATTTCTAAAGGTGACATACTGCGCTCGTCGTTAGGTACTTTACGTAGTTCAAACTGACCACCACGACCACCGTCAGAGACTAGTTCAGGAAAGGCATTTGACAAGCCGCCTGCGCCAACATCATGAATAAATAAAATAGGATTTTTATCACCTAACTGCCAACATTTATCAATTACTTCTTGGCAACGACGTTCCATTTCTGGGTTTTCACGTTGTACCGAGGCAAAGTCTAAGTTTTCGCTTGATTGACCAGACGCCATACTTGATGCCGCACCGCCGCCTAAACCTATATTCATCGCAGGACCACCTAGCGCGATTAAATTAGCGCCAACACAAATTTCGCCTTTTTGTACGTGCTCGTCACGAATATTCCCTAAACCACCTGCAAGCATAATAGGTTTGTGATAACCACGTACCTCAGAGCCATTAAATGAGTTAACTTGTTCTTCATAAGTACGAAAATACCCCAAAATAGCAGGGCGCCCAAATTCGTTATTAAATGCCGCGCCACCTAATGGGCCTTCAAGCATTATATCAAGGGCTGAAACAATGCGACTTGGCTTACCAAAGTCGGTTTCCCAGGGTTGTTCAAAATGGGGAATGCGTAAATTCGAAACACTAAAACCGACTAAGCCTGCTTTAGGTTTAGAACCAACACCCGTAGCACCTTCGTCACGAATTTCACCGCCGCTACCTGTAGCTGCGCCCGGATAAGGTGAAATGGCAGTAGGGTGGTTGTGGGTTTCAACTTTCATTAAAATTTGAATGTATTCATGGTTATAACCATAAACATTAGTGTTTGCGTCGGCAAAAAACCGACCGCCTTTACTGCCTACCATTACCGCAGCATTATCTTTATAAGCACTTAATACATAATCGCTGTTTAATTCATGGGTGTTGCGGATCATCTTAAATAATGATTTTTCTTGGTGCTCGCCATCAATGGTCCAGTCAGCATTAAATATTTTATGACGACAATGTTCTGAATTTGCTTGGGCAAACATACATAATTCGATGTCATTAGGGTTACGATTTAATTTTTTAAAGCTTTCTTCTAAATAATTAATCTCATCATCAGCAAGTGCTAAGCCTAAATCAATGTTGGCTTGTTCAAGTGCAGCACGACTACCCTTTAAAACATCAACCGACTGTAATGGTGCTGGCTCTGCGCTAGCAAATAGTTCAGCAACCTTGTTCATGCAGGTGTAAACCACTTCCATCATGCGATCATGTAATAAGCTATTTAAGCTTTGTTGTTGCTCGTTTGATAATGGGCTACTGCTTTGCACATAATAAGCAATGCCACGTTCTAAACGGCTAACATTGACTAAACCACTGTTATGGGCAATATCGGTAGCTTTAGATGACCAAGGTGAAATAGTACCAGGGCGAGGTGTTATTAATAAAAGTTCGCCTTGTGCTTGATGAGCCTTAATGCTGGGGCCATATTGTAACAACTGCGCTAAAACATTTAATTCTTCTGCACTTAATGGGGCAGCCAAATGTGCAAAGTGAGTATATTCCGCATAAATATCTGTTATCGGAAGTTGTAATTCTGCGCACTGAGCAAGTAACTTACTCGTACGAAAATCAGAGAGTGCCGGAGCGCCGCGCAGGGTTTCAATCAACATCGCCATAAATTTAATCACCAAAAAATTTTTATAAAGAAGGATAGGGTAAAAATCGCGCGTATTATAATTTAAAAGCGACCTTAGTGTAAGCTTTAATATGTGCTAAAAACCTGACCGATTGGTAGGTTAAACAAAGGTTAAGCACAGCTAATAGTCGAAAAAAGCATTGCTATAAGTCAGTGAAAATATTCAGTCAAATGATAAAAATTTACTATTTTTTAGAAAAAATACTTGTATGAAAATTACTTTTAGCGACACAATAGAGATCTATGAATAAATATAACGCATCATTTTTACCTAAATTATCATTACAAAACAACGTGAACTTTAACTTTAAAGTCATGTTAATAATCGTAATGTTGTGCCTATGTAGCCTTTTATTAACGGGTTGTGAAAATAAAGACAAGCAAACGAGTTTACAAAATATAATAGATCGCGGTTATGTTAAAGTGGGTACTTTATATGGAAGTAATACTTATTATATTGGCGCGCAAGGCGCTACGGGTTTTGAATATGAACTCGCTAAAAAATATGCAAATTTTTTAGGCGTAAAGCTTAAAATGGTGCCTCGTTATAGTATTGCCGACCTTTTTCCTATGCTCGACAGTGGCGAAGTTGACTTTTTAGCTTCTGGCTTATCCGTTACCCCAAAGCGGTTAGAACAATATGATTTTTCACCAAGCTATGATGAAGTGAGCCAAAAGTTAATTTTTAAACAAGGTAATGTCCGACCACGAAATTTAGATGATTTAACAGGTAAACTCATGGTTACGGCTAAATCAAGCCATGCGGAAAACCTCGCTAAACTAAAATTAACACATGATAATTTACAGTGGCAAGAAACCAATGACTATGACAATGAAGAATTATTAGAAAAAGTACTTGCTGGTGAAATAGACTACACCGTAATGGATAGTAATACCTTGGCTATTAATCGACGTTATCATCCTGAAATAAGTATAGGTTTTAGCTTAACACGCAAAGAACCGCTTGCATGGGCATTAAAAAAACAAGCGGATAATTCTATTTTTGCTAGCCTTATTGAGTTTTTTGGACAAGTACATCACGATGGTACTTTACTCGCATTAGACGATAAATATTATGGTCATATTGAACAGTTTAATTATGTTGATACCCGTTTATTTATTCAGGCGATTAATAATAAGTTACCTAAATACAAAGCTATTTTTCAAAAATATGGTGAAGATATTGATTGGCGATTATTAGCGACAATAAGTTATCAAGAATCACATTGGAACCCTCGGGCGCGATCATATACAGGTGTGCGTGGTATGATGATGTTAACCTTACCAACCGCTCGACAAATGGGCATTAAAAGCCGTTTAGATGTTGAACAAAGTATTCGAGGTGGCGCTAAATATTTTAAGCGTATGATTGATAAAATGCCAGCTCGTATTGCTAGCCCTGACAGAACATGGTTTGCTTTAGCATCCTATAATATTGGTTTTGGGCATTTGAATGACGCGCGTATTATTACTCAGCGTCAAGGTGGTGATCCTGATCGTTGGTTTGATGTTAAATTACGTTTACCTTTGTTAAAGCAGAAAAAATATTATAAAAAAACTAAATATGGTTATGCTCGTGGTGATGAGCCTATTCGTTATGTTGAAAATATTCGCCGTTATTATCAAACCTTAACCATGCTTGATGAGCAAAAATTTAATAAAAAAATGAAAGAACTTGCCGAAAACTCCGCCGTTGATAGTGAGCAAAAACAGTTGAAAAATAGTTTAACCGATTCACCTGATACTGTTGTTATACCTAAATAACGTCTTCTTTTTTAAAGTTAGTTATCTCTTAATTCAATGTATTATTGACATTAGTGTCAAATAATACTATCTTCGTAGTGTTGTATGTAATCTGTCCGTAACAAAATTGTATTAGGATGAATATATTGAATAAAAAATATTAAGATAAGAGAGAGAAAGAAAATGAGAAGCAGAAAAAAATTAGCGGTAACTAACCGTTTACGTAAAGTAAGAAAACAAGTAAAAAAAATGTCATTACGCCGACATTTACAATTTAATGAATTAAATTTGGCTAACGAAAGTTAGTTTACATTGATAAAGGCTGAGTTAATTGTTGCGTGCCTTTAGTTAATGTTTTTTAACTAAAGTTCTATGTTTAAGAAGATATAAAAGCTTATTTTCATATTAGTTTAAACTATTTTTATTCAATAACTTAGCAGCTTTAATTTCTTTTCTACGGCGTTTAAAAAAGGCCGATAGCATCGCACTACATTGCTCAGCCATAACTCCTCCAAAAACTTCAATTTGGTGATTTAGTTTTTCACTGGCCACTAAATTAAAAACACTACCAGCCGATCCCGTTTTCGCATCATCGGCACCAAAAACTAAGCGTTTAATTCTACTGTGTACTAACAAACCGGCACACATTGCACAAGGCTCCAAAGTGACATATAAAGTGCAATTTAATAAACGATAATTATTAAGAGTTTTACCTGCTTGACGAATGGCTAACATTTCGGCGTGTGCAGAGGGATCGTTTAAACTAATCGACTGATTAAAGCCTTCACCAATAATGTTATCTTGATAAACTACCACCGCACCCACAGGGATCTCATTAATAGCCTCCGCTTGTTGCGCTAATTCGATAGCGCGTTGCATAAATTGTTGGTCGTTTTTGGTCATAAAATTTGTGGTCATAAAATAAATATTTTTTAAGTGTTAATTTATATACGCATAATTATTCAAACTGTCGATTGCGGCTTGTTGCGAAAATTTGTATTTTTTGTGAGCAGACTAAACTTACCACAGTATCTTTAAGTAACTTGGGTACACAGCCTTTTATATTAAAGTATGATGAATTTCGTATTTAATGTTACTTTTGCTGTTTACATTTATTATAACTTTAATTAACATCCGCACCAAATAACGAACCAACCTATTTTATCAGGGAACAGATGCCAAATCACTTTATTTCAGGTGTGCAATGCCTTGCATTGATCGCCCGTTTTCATCAATTACCCGCCGAAGCCAGTGCGCTAGCGCGAGAATTTCAACATAACGACTCATCACTGAGCGATATTAACCTAATTAGAGCGGCAAAAAGTTTAGGTTTTAAAGCAAAATTTATAAAAGACAAACCCGAAAAACTGAGTGCGCATTTATTGCCAGCTATTGCGCGCCATGAAGATGGTCACTTTTTTATTATTGCCAAAGCAACTAACGATGAAGTGCTAATACATGATTTAACCGAGCAAAAACCACAAACATTGAGTTTTGCTCAGTTAGAAACACTATGGACGGGCGATTTATTACTGCTGTCTAAACGTAATACGCTGGTGAGTGCCAGTGCTAAATTTGGTTTTTCGTGGTTTATACCAGCCCTTAAAAAATATAAAAAGTTTTTTGCTGATGTATTTTTAGCCTCATTTTTTATTCAATTAGTGGGCTTAGCTACACCAATATTTTTTCAAGTGGTTATTGATAAAGTATTAGTACACAAAGGCATGACCACGCTTGATGTACTCGCGGTAGGCTTTTTAATGGTAATAACCTTTGAAGTCGTGCTAACTGGGCTGCGTACTTATGTGTTTTCGCACACCACCAATCGTGTTGATGTAGAGCTAGGCAGTAAACTTTACAAACATATGCTTTCACTACCTATTGCTTATTTTAATAGCCGCCGTGTTGGTGACACCGTAGCACGCGTAAAAGAACTTGACAGTATTCGTGAATTTTTAACAGGTTCGTCACTTACCGTAGTGCTTGATGTGTTTTTTAGTTTTGTATTTTTTGCCGTGATGTTTTATTACGCACCATTATTAACGTGGATAATTGTTGGCACAATTCCGTTTTATTTAGCGCTTTCGCTACTTATTACGCCAACTTTACGCAAACGACTTAATGAAAAATTTCAACGTAGCGCCGAAAATCATTCATTTTTAGTGGAGTCGGTAAATGGTGTTGAAACGATAAAAGCGATGGCGGTAGAGCCGCAATTGCGTAATAGCTGGGAAGACAAACTTGCTGACTATGTTAATACCTCTTTTAAAACCAGTAATTTAAATAATATTTACGGACAAGTCGCCGCATATATTAATAAAGTAGGTGGTTTACTCACCTTGTATTTTGGTGCTATAGCCGTGGTAACGGGTGAGTTAACTATTGGACAATTTATTGCCTTTAATATGTTATCGCAACGAGTAAGCGGGCCTATTATGCGCTTGGTTAACTTATGGCAAGAGTTTCAACAGGCCAATATATCATTGCAACGTTTGGGTGATGTATTAAATAGTCCATCTGAGCCAGGATATAATCCTAATCGTGCTACCTTGCCCGATATTAAAGGGCAAATAACCTTTGACAATGTATTGTTTCGTTACGCACCTAATCGCCCGCCCGTATTAAACAATATTACCTTTAAGTGCCAAGCAGGCGAAGTAATTGGCATTGTCGGGCGCTCTGGCTCAGGCAAAAGTACTTTAACCAAGTTAGTACAACGCTTATACGTACCTGAAACAGGTCGCGTACTTATTGACGGTGTTGATTTGGCTATGGTTGAACCTGCATGGCTACGTCGTCAAGTTGGTGTTGTGCTGCAAGAAAACTTTTTATTTAATCGCTCGGTACGCGAAAATATTGCCCTTGTTGACATGGGTATGCCAATGGAGCAGGTGGTAAAAGCGGCACAATTAAGTGGTGCACACGACTTTATACTTGAACTACCCGAAGGTTACGACACCGTAGTTGGCGAACAAGGTTCGTCGTTATCAGGCGGTCAGCGTCAACGTATTGCTATTGCCCGTGCGTTAGTCACTAATCCTAAAATATTAATTTTTGATGAAGCCACCAGCGCCCTAGATTACGAGTCTGAAAGTATTATTCAAGCCAATATGCGCAGGATAAGCCAAGGACGCACGGTATTTATTATTGCCCACCGACTTTCAGCAGTAAAAGACGCTAACCGCATTATCGTGGTAGATAAAGGTAAGTTAGTTGAACAAGGCAGTCACCAGCAACTTATTGCTCATGGTGGTATTTACGCACAGTTGCACTCTATTCAAAATCATCATGGTGTGGGTATGGTTGCCAAAACAACATCTGAACACGAAAGAGAAAGCAAAGTAGAAAAAAAAGTAGAAAAACCAATAAAACCACTTACGCCTAGTGACTTCAATAAAAACACTGCCAATAACAGGAAAGCCTAATAACATGGATAACAGTTTTAGTGAATTAGTTAACACGCCCAAGCCAAGTAAGTTAGCGTTAGAAAAACTCGCTTTTTTACCCGCTGCCTTAGAAATACAGCAAGCGCCACCCGTTAAATGGACACGCTCATTACTGTGGATAATTATGGCATTGCTTACCGCCAGTGTACTTTGGGCGTGTTGGGCACAAATCGACATTATTGCTACCGCGCAAGGTAAATTAGTGCCTAGTGGCCAAGTTAAAGTTATTCAACCGCTAGAAACAGGCGTAGTAAAAACGATTTTTGTAAAAGAAGGGCAACAAGTTAAACAAGGCGACAAACTTATCGCGCTTGACGGCACCAGTAGCCAAGCTGACAGTGATAGGCTGCAAAATGAATGGCAAGGCTTAACTAATGACCTTGCACGACAGCAAGTTTTTTTAACACAGTTAAAGCACAATAAAAGACAGCAAGCATCAAGCACTTTACCGTTAGCGCAACAATTATTGCTAGCTAGCCGTTGGAACGAGTATCAAGCAAAATTAGACAGTTACCAAAGCGATATTGTAAAACTTAAAGCACAAAAAAAAGCCACGCAAATTAATATTCGTCGCTTAGAAAAAACCGTACCGCTAATTATTGAACGGGTGCAAAGCTTAGAAAAACTGCTTGCCAATTCACTTGTAGCGCGCGATCAATACCTAGAGCTTAAACAACAAGGTATAGAGCAAACCGAATCGCTTAATTTAGAGCGCGCCAACCTTGAACAAATTAACGCCACCATATTATCAGCACAGCAAAATATGCACGCTTACCAAGCAGAAACACGCAGCACTGCTTTAGAAAATGTTAACCAACTTACTCGCCAAGCACAAAGTACCAAGCAAGAGCTAACCAAAGCCAAGCGCCTAACTAAACTGCGCATACTTACCGCGCCTGTTAATGGCGTTATAACCGAACTTGCCATTGCCACCATTGGCGGCGTAGTAACCCCAGCACAAGAGCTATTAAAAATAGTGCCGCAAGGGCAACGCCTTGAGGTTGAAGCAGGCCTATTTAACAAAGACATTGGCTTTGTACATATAGGGCAAACGGCCGAAATAAAAATAGACAGCTTTCCGTTTACTAAATATGGCGTTATCGACAGCCAAGTAACCGATATTTCAGCCGATGCCATTGAAGATGAACGCCTAGGCTTGTTATTTCCGCTAACTGCCTCACTAGCAAAAGAACAAATATTAGTAAACGGTAAATGGATAAATTTACAAGCTGGTATGTCGGTAACAGTGGAAGTTAAAACAGGCAAACGACGATTAATAGAGTTTTTGCTCGCACCGTTATTGCGTGGCGTAAAAGAAGGGGCGCGAGAGAGGTGAGCAATTTTAAATTCATTCAGTATTGTTGCTATCCGAACTATATTGTCACCTTGAACTTACTGTTGTCATCCTGAGTTTACTGCCGTCATCCTGAACTTGTTTCAGGATCTACAGCAGTAATAACGCAATAAAAACATGAACGATTATTCAAAAACAACCAAGATAATAAGGAATGTAATGAAACTAAAAAAGTCACTTTATGGGCTAACGGCTAGTGCGTTTATTAGCTCAATTTTATCCGCATCGGTGAGTGCGGCTGAAGCTACAACCATAAAACCAACAGCAGCAACACCTAGTCAATCTAAAAATAGCCAAGCAGTAACGCCTTTTGTCGTAACCAAAGGAAAAGCGTATGCCGTGTGCAATGACGTAGCTAAGTACGTTAACGAGCATCGTGCGTTTTTTGATACTATGCCGAGAGAATTTTTTCCAAGAAGAGCTGGAAAATTCAGTAAGCCTAAAAAGAAACCATCCACGTTTAATCGTTATATACAAGTTGCGTTTCAAGCTCTTGCTTATATACCGATCCCTTTTGATTCACCTTATGGAACTAGTTGGAAAAGCATAATTAAAGACATAGAGGAAAAGAGAAAAAGCGACTTAGCTGTTACTGAATTTATTATGGATATTAATAACGATGGCGTGCTTGATAAAGTCCTCAGTGCCTCTTATTTGATTAAGTCCCCCTATCATTTCTGGAGTGTTGTTAATTATGTTCTTAATGACGAAGGCAATATTAATTTAGCCTTCAAAGATGGGCGTGTAAGTACAGGTGAATTATTTTATTACGACGGACATTCGTTTCGTTACAGTGTTTACGATGATAATACCGATATTCATATTTATGAAAACTTTCCTATGTACAGAAGTTCTGATCGCAAAAAAATACCAGAAAATATGACAGGTTTAAGAAATTACCCTGCTGTGTGTGGAATTCAATCAAAAAAGAACCGCAATAATTAATCAACCGATAAAGGAATAATAAAAATGACAATTACTGTAACTACTTTAAATAATGCTGATTACAAAGAACTACGATACGAGTGGATAAAAACCTTTGAAGAAAGTGGTAACGAAAAACCAACGGTATATGACGACGGTAAAGGCTTGCCGACAATAGGCGTGGGCTTTAATTTAACGCAAGAATTTGCCTTAAAAGCTGTATTGGAGTTTGGTTTTAATGTATCGCATGGGGATGTAGATAACGCTTATCTGAAAATGAAAGCTGCGGTAGATAACGCCAAAGGTAAAACTGAAGCTAAAATGCAAGACATTTTAAATAAAGCATGGCAGCAATATAAAGGTACTAACGAGACGTTTGAAATTAAAGATACACCAACAGGAAAAAGCGCAAAGGACAAAATACACGATATTTTTGAAAATATCGCCGAGGACGTTTTTGAACTAAAGCTTGATGACAGAATAACAGGTCAAGATGGCATTGGCCCAACACAAGGTAACATTGCGGATTCAACAGAACGTGTTGCTTTGCTCTCTTTAATTTATGGTGAACCCACAAATAATAAGTTAGTTGGTCCTAAGTTGTTAGCGGCAATTAACCAAGGTGATCGTTTTGAAGCGTTTTATCAAATTCGTTATGAAAGTAATAAACATAAAGAGCGCGGTGTTGCTAAACGTCGTTATGCCGAAGCGGCTTTATTTGATTTATTCAAAGGTACTACCGCTAACCCAACTGAAGCCAAACAAGCTGTAGACGGCTTTATTAAGCACCTTGATGATATTCAAACCTATGAAGACAAGTTTGGTCGCAGTGTTATTAATGAAGCAAATTTAAACCTACAAAACATAACCAGTATTTCACTCACCGCTAACACCGTAGGTGAATTACTAAAACCTGCCACAGGTTATATTTTAGACACATTTAACCCAGATAATAGTGCTATAAATTTAACTACACTCACTAACACTATTGATGGCGAAGTACTACTTGGCATTATTAATAAACAAACGGGTGAAATTGCCTCAGCTAATTTGAATGTAGTAGGAAAAGATAAAAACGATTTATTAGTCGCGGTTGAAAATAAAGCCAACACCTTAAATGGTGGTTTAGGTAACGATATTTTAATTGGCCATGATGGTAGTGACACCCTAAAAGGTGGTGATGGTGAAGATACTTTATTAGGCGGCAAAGGCGTTGATACTTTAAACGGCGGAGATGGTAAAGATAAACTCTATGGCGGTAAAGGTAACGACACGCTAATTGGTGGTGATGATGACAGTAACGATTATTTAGATGGTGGCACAGGCGCCGACACCATGACAGGAGGTAAAGGTGATGATATTTATATTGTTGATAATGCTGGCGATGTGGTTGTTGAAAAGACAGGAGAGGGTAACGATACAATAATAACGTCGGTGAGTTTTACCTTAAGTAGCGCACAAAAAGATAATATTGAAATTTTACAACTTGCCGAGCCTAAACAAGGTACCACAAGCACTAATATTGCCCCTTTTAATTATTTAGCGATTAAAGAAGATGTTTATTACTTTAATAACAAAGGTGAGCCAGATAATTTCTATCAGAATAGATTATTTAACGCCAATGACATTACCAGTGCTAGCGCTTCAACTACGCTTTCGCTAACAGGTAATGAATTTGATAACACCTTGATTGGTAATAGCAAAGATAATATTTTATTAGGTGAAGACGGTAACGATATACTACAAGGTGGTGCTGGCGACGATATTTTGTTTGCGGGTGAAGAAACTAATTTTATTAATACAAGTGGAAACCATTACGAATCTACAGGCGCTGAGCAGTTATTTGGTGGTGCAGGCGTAGATACTTACTTTGTTTCAACGCATTCACAACATTTAATTATTGAAGATAGTGATGGGCAAGGTGAAATTTATTTTGCACTTGATGGTGTTAATGACAAAAGTTTTCAGTTTACAGGAGGTAATTATAAGTATGATGCTGCAAGAGCCCAGTTGGGAATTTATGATTATTGGAAACCACTACCTATTGGTGATGATTATGTTATTGGTTATGGATATCACTATACTGTAAAAATAGAAGATGATGGCAGTGCTACTTTAAGTTTTGGTACGGGTAATATGGAAGTGAAAAATTTTCATAATGGTGACTTAGGAATTAATTTAGAGGCAGATATACTTGGAAGAGGTTGGACTGATAATAACGAAAGTAAAGGTGATAAAGCCAATGATTTAATTGATGAAGGGGCTAAAAATAGCAATAAAGAATGTACTTCTCATTGGTGTGATCCGTTGGTGTTAGATCTTGATGGCGATGGTATTGAATTTACCTCGTTAGCAGACAGTAAGGCTGCGTTTGACCTTATGGGAAATGGTTTTGCAACACAAACGGCCTGGTTATCTGCTGATGATGGCTTTTTAGCGTTTGATCGTAACGGTGACGGTTCAATAAACAATATTGATGAGCTCTTTGGTGACTATGAACGTAAAGGATATGAAGAATTATCAGAATTAGATAGTAATAATGACGGCGTTATTAATAGTAGTGATGAATATTTTACCAGTTTACAGGTTTGGCAAGATATAAATGGAGATGGTGTCAGTCAAGAAGATGAATTGAAGTCATTAACTGATATTGGCATTACAAGCTTTGATTTGTCATCTGAATGGTCTAACGAAGATGTTACAGACATAAGATTTGATTCAGTATCAACATTTACTTGGAACGATGGAACTACAGGAATTACAGCGGATGTATTATTTACTTATGATCCATTGCATAGCTATTATGTTGGGGATGTCACTCTAGATCCTGAAGTATCTGCTGTGAGAGATATTAAAGGCTATGGTCAAATGGCTAATTTGCATATTGCCATGAGTTTAAATAGTGATTTAAAAACCTTTATTCTGTCATTGTTTTCTAACCCATCAATGACATTGTTAGTAAATAGCTTTGATGAATTACTCGCTAAATGGGCTGGTGTTGAAAATATAACCCTTAGTGAGATTAATGGTGCTTGGTATGACGCAGATTATGCATTAAATACATATACGTTCCAACATTCTACGGAGACTTTTTCATTACAAGAGTTAGGTGTTTTGAAACAATATTCGGGTTGGAATCGACTAAATTTACGAGATGGTCAATGGTTTGAATTCAAAGAAAACACAGAAGAAAATAAGGAAAGGGCTGGTGAGTACTTTAAAACTCCAATTACAACGGGAGAATTTTACCGTAGAGCTTATAATGAATTATCACGCAATTTATTAGCTAAATTTGCGATAGCCAATGGCTTGCTATCTGATTTAATGCCCGAACTGAGCTATAACCCAACAAGTGATTTAATTGTTTATGATGGAGATGTTACCGAACAATTAATTAATGATATGGTTGCTGCAATAGCTACAAACTCAAATGATGCGGAATTTGTTAATACACAATGGTTGGGGTTAGTCGCATTAACTGAAATATCTTCTTCCGCGAGCGAAATGTTAGTTGATGCTATCAATTCAATATTTGGCTCTAGTGATAATGTTGATGAGTTTTTGTCAATGTTTGATAACCCGATTTTTAACATCATGGAACTTGATGTTCCTGTGGGAACTTCAGGTGATGATGTTATTGGGGAGTCAATTGGTTATGGAGATACACCATTAGACCGTTATAAAATTGTTGCTGGCTTTGGAGGTAATGATATCTTAGTAGGTTCAAGCGAAGATAATATTATTATTGGTGGTACGGGTAATGATGAGCTAAATGGTGCTGGTGGTGATGATGTTTATTTCTTTGATAAAAGTTTTGGCCAAGATATTATTAAAAACTTCACTACAGGCAATATCATTAAATTTGCAAAAGGTATTACAACTGATGATATTAAGTTTACGCGTAATAAAAATAATTTAGTTTTAAGAACATTATCTGGTGACAGCATAATTGTTGATGATTTCTTTGTTAAAGAGAATATGGGACAGATTGTTTTTGAGGATAATACGGTTTGGACACCAAGCTTTATTAAAGAGCAATTAACTGCAGCTGATGGCAGTAATATTATTGATTGCTTTGAAGGTGATGATGAATTTATTTATGGTGGAGATGGCAATAATACTTATATATATAACCTTGGCGATGGTTCCGACACTATTCATCCGTCTAACTCGGAGTTAAGTGAGCGTGTAGATACGCTTGAATTTGGTGCGGGTATCTCTGCTGAAAATGTTATTCTTCGTGGAACATCAAATTCTAGTTTGTTGATAACTTTTCTTGATAACAATAAAAAACTTGAAATAATTGGTCATTTTTCTCAATCATCAATCAATTTTATAAAATTCAATGATGGCACTACGTTAAATATTGATGATATTTTGGCGAGTACATTGCTGGTTACCGAAGGAGATGATGTTATTTATGCAACTGCTGAGGATGATATACTAAGTGGATTAGCTGGCGACGATAACTTAAGTGGTGGTT
>WGGB01000261.1 GCA_015491935.1 Alteromonadaceae bacterium | reverse complement strand
TTAAATGATCATCCTGAACAAATTCCTTGTTATATCACCCATACCAATGAAAAAACGCATGATATTATTCGTAACGGTTTAGATAGATCACCAATGTACACCGGTGTTATTGAAGGTGTAGGACCGCGTTATTGCCCTTCAATTGAAGATAAAATACATCGATTTAGTGATAAAAATTCTCATCAAATATTTGTTGAACCTGAAGGTTTAACCACTAATGAAATTTATCCTAACGGTATTTCTACAAGTTTACCGTTTGATGTGCAAATTGATTTAGTGCGTTCAATTAAAGGTTTTGAAAATGCGCATATTACCCGTCCAGGTTATGCCATTGAATATGATTATTTTGATCCTCGTGATCTTAAGCAAACACTTGAAAGTAAATTTATCCATAATTTATACTTTGCTGGACAAATTAACGGCACAACAGGTTATGAAGAAGCGGGAGCACAAGGGTTAATTGCTGGCGCTAATGCTGCTTGTAAAGTTAAAGGTTTAGATGATTTTGTCTTACAACGGGATCAAGCTTATGCTGGCGTGTTGATTGATGACTTAGCGACACTAGGGACTAAAGAACCTTATCGTATGTTTACCTCTCGTGCTGAATATCGCTTATTATTACGTGAAGATAATGCTGATATTCGTTTAACAGAATTAGGTCGTAAAATAGGCTTAGTTGATGACGCTCGTTGGCAACGTTTTAATGAAAAAATGGAAAATATAGCGAAAGAGCAAGAACGCTTAAAAACAGTTTGGATCCAAAAAGATCATACTGCGGTTACTGAAATAAATAAATTATTGAAAACCCCTATAAGTCGTGAAAATTCTTTAGAAGATCTTTTACGTCGTCCTGAAACTCATTATAATGATTTAATGTCTATTGAAGGTTTAGGGCCTGTTTTAGCCGATACCCAAGCGGCAGAGCAAGTTGAAATTCAAATTAAATATGCTGGCTATATTGATAGACAGCTTGATGAAATAGCCAAGAAAAAACGTCACGAAGAAACCACTATTCCCGTTGATTTTAATTATAGCCAAATATCAGGCTTATCTAACGAAGTAGTTGCTAAATTAACTGATGCTCGACCTGAAACATTAGGAAAAGCAGCAAGAATGTCTGGTATAACTCCTGCGGCTATTTCATTGTTATTGGTTTATTTAAAAAAACATGGTTTGTTAAGTAAAACAACCCGTAAATCAGCGTAATAATTGCCCTTATTTATTAATTATTGAAGAAACTATGTTAAAGCAAACATTAGAAAAATTATTAGTACAAGCACAATTAAAATTAACCAATACACAAATAGAACAATTAATTCAATATGTTGAATTATTAGTTAAATGGAATAAAGCTTATAATTTAACCTCAGTAAGAGATCCACAAGAAATGTTAGTTAAACATATTCTTGATAGTTTAGTAGTGGGTGAAAAACTTCAAGGTGAATATTTTATTGATGTGGGCACTGGCCCTGGATTACCTGGAATACCGTTAGCAATATTATATCCTCATAAAAAATTTGTATTATTAGACAGCTTAGGTAAACGTATCACTTTTTTACGCCAAGTTGTTTTTCAATTAAAATTAAAAAATGTAACACCAGTACAAGCTCGTGTTGAAAATTATCAAGCAGATCCTGTTTTTGATGGTGTTTTAAGTAGGGCTTTTGCATCAATAACTGATATGGTAACTTGGTGTAATCATCTTATTGATGAAAATGGGCGTTTTTATGCACTTAAAGGTCAATATCCTCAGGATGAAATTTTATTACTCCCTGAAAATATTGAAGTTTGTCAAAGTTATAAATTAAACGTGCCACAATTAACGGGTGAACGCCATTTAATTGAATTAAAAAAATTAGCTTAATAATAAAAATAACTTGAGGTTCTTGTGGGTAAAATTATTGCAGTTGCAAATCAAAAAGGTGGTGTCGGAAAAACGACTACAGCAGTTAATTTAGCAGCCTCTTTAGCCGCGACTAAACGAAAAATATTACTGATAGATCTCGATCCTCAAGGTAATGCTACTATGGGGAGTGGGGTTGATAAGTATGAAGTTGAAAATACTTGTTATGAGTTACTCATTGAAGAAAAACCACTAGATGAAGTTGCTGTTAAAAACACGGTAGGTAAATATGATCTCGTTGCAGCAAATAGTGACGTTACCGCCGCAGAAATTAAATTAATGGAAGTTTATTCGCGAGAATTAAGACTTAAAAAAGCATTAGCGCCAGTAAAAGAGCATTACGATTATATTATTATAGACTGCCCTCCTTCACTTAATATGCTTACCGTAAATGCTATGTCAGCGGCTGATTCAGTATTAGTGCCAATGCAATGCGAATATTATGCTCTAGAGGGATTAACCGCCTTGCTTGACACTGTGTCTAAATTAACGTCCGTTGTTAATGATAAATTAGAAATTGAAGGTATTTTACGTACCATGTATGATCCGCGTAATCGTTTGGCTAATGATGTATCTGAACAATTAAAACGCCATTTTGGTGATAAAGTTTATCGTACAGTCATTCCGCGTAATGTTAGACTAGCAGAAGCCCCAAGTTTTGGTGCACCTGCAATGTATTATGATAAATCAGCAACAGGCTCTAAAGCCTATTTAGCCTTAGCGGGTGAAATATTACGCCGTGCAGATCAAATACAAAAACAACCCTCATCGACAAATAATCAAGAAGTGACAAAATAATATGAACGCATCAAAACGCAGAGGATTAGGTCGTGGTTTAGATGCATTACTTTCTACACCGTCTAAAAAAAATAATCATAGCGAAGGTGAAGTAGAAGAAGTCGTTAATCAACATCAAAGTGAACTACAAAAATTACCGATAGAACTTTTACAACCGGGAAAATATCAGCCCCGTAAAGATATGTCGGCAGAAGCATTAGAAGACTTATCTAGTTCAATTAAATCTCAAGGTATTATCCAACCTATTGTTGTTCGTCCTATTAGTGAAAATAACGGTATTCAAAGTTACGAAATTATTGCTGGTGAACGTCGGTGGCGCGCAGCACAATTAGCTGAAATTGATATTGTGCCTTGTATTATAAAAGACGTTCCTGATGAATCTGCGGTTGCTATTGCGCTTATTGAAAACATTCAACGAGAAGATCTTAATGCTATGGAAGAGGCAATAGCCTTAGATCGTCTATTAAAAGAATTTGAATTAACCCATCAAGAAGTGGCTAATGCCGTGGGTAAATCTCGTACCGCAGTGTCTAACTTATTACGTTTAAATAGCTTAAATGAAGAGGTAAAAACGTTATTAGAACATGGTGATATAGAAATGGGTCATGCACGAGCATTATTAGCACTAGAAAATGACTTACAAACCACCACTGCGAGAACGGTTGCCGCTAAAGAATTGACAGTACGCGAAACTGAAAATTTAGTTAAAAAAGTATTATCGCCACTAAAAGAAGTTGTCGCAAAAGAAAAAGATACAAATACACTATCGTTAGAACAAAGTTTATCTGAAAAAATTGGAGCAAATGTAAAAATTGCCCATAATAAAAAAGGTAAAGGCAAGTTGGTTATTAATTATAATAATTTAGACGAACTTGATGGTATTTTAAGTAAAATACATTAAAAATTATTTAGATGGTTTATTAAACAAAAAATCACTTTTTAAAGTTTTTACTCAGTTGATGGACTTAATTAAGTAATAAATCTGCAAAAAATAAATATTTATTAAACTAATATCAGTTATTCGCACAAATAAAGGGCGGATAGCGCCCTATTTTGTTGCAAAAAAAACCTAAATCAGTATACTTGCGCAGACTTTTTGTGATGCTTTTATGTCATTTAAAGGGTGGGAATATTTACGAGAGTTTTTGTTTGTTTTATTAGTATTTATTATACTTTGCATAAAAAATAGCAAAGCAGAAATATAAATAAAAACTTTCTTTGGAGAGATCAGTTTGAGCCATATTAAAAATAATAAATTAACGGCTACTGGTAAAAACTTATCCAAGCAACAATTATTATTCTCAGCTTTAATGACTTTTTTTTGTAGTGTAATCACCTATTTTTTTTGGGGATATACCTTTGCTAAATCATCTTTGTTAGGTGGTTTGGTGGCTATAATTCCACAATTTGTTTTTGCTCTTAATGCGTTTAAATATGCAGGAGCAACAAAAGCTCAACAAGTGGTTGATGCTTTTAATAAAGGCGAAAAAATAAAATTATTTTTAACAGCTATTTTGTTTGCACTGACATTTAAATTTTTCATTATCGTGCCTGTAGCGTTTTTTATTGTATTTTGTTTGGTAGTGTTCACGTCATTACTAACACCCGTTTTTTTGTAACACTAAATTTTAAACTTTAATCATGGGAACATTAATATGTCTTCAACCGCTGTGGCTAGTGAAGCACTAACCAGCCAAGAATATATTAAACACCATTTAACCAATTTATCTACGGGTGAAGGCTTTCAAGCTATTCATTGGGATACATTAGGTTGGTCGGTGTTTTTAGGCTTAGTATTTATTGCTATTTTTTATAGAGTTGCAAAAAAAGCAACTTCAGGTGTGCCAGGTAAATTGCAGTGTGCAATAGAGTTAGTTGTTGGTTTTGTTAACGATAATGTAAAAAGTACTTTTCATGGCACTAACCCATTAATTGCGCCATTAGCCTTAACTATTTTTGTTTGGGTTTTATTAATGAATGCCATGGATTGGGTACCAGTTGATTTACTGCCTTGGTTAATTAGTGTTGTTACTGGCCATGAAATGTCACACATTTCCATGAAAGTAGTACCAACAACCGATCCTAATATGACGTTTGCTTTAGCTATTGGTGTATTTATTTTAACTATATATTATTCGATTAGAATAAAAGGTGTTGGCGGCTTTATTAAAGAGTTAACTACACAACCTTTTAATCATTGGTTATTATATCCAATAAACTTTATTTTAGAAGTGGTAACCTTATTAGCGCGTCCATTATCATTAGCATTACGGTTATTTGGTAATTTATATGCGGGTGAATTAATTTTCTTATTAATTGCAACTATTGGTTTGTTTCAATTACCAGTACATTTTTTATGGGCAGCGTTCCATTTACTAATTATCCCATTACAAGCTTTTATTTTTATGATGCTAACCATTGTTTACTTAAGTTTAGCACACGAAGACCATTAAATTATAAAACCCGAAGGGGTTAGGACTGGATGTCCAAAGACTAAATTTTTAACTTTAACTTTAAACTTTACTTTAAATATCGGAGAAAAATATGATTGCTATTGCAGTTGCTTTACTAATTGGTTTAGGTGCTTTAGGTACCGCTATCGGTTTTGGTTTATTGGGGGGTAAATTCTTAGAATCTGCTGCTCGTCAACCTGAACTTGCACCTCAACTACAAGTTAAAATGTTCATCGTAGCGGGTCTTATCGATGCTATCGCGATGATTGGTGTTGCTATCGGTTTATACCTATTATTCGTTGAAGGCCTACATATTCCAGCTTAGGCTTAATTTTAAAAACGAACCTAAATAGGAGGTACACAAATGAATATTAATGCCACGCTAATTGGTGAATTAATCGCATTTGTCGTATTCGTAATATTTTGCATGAAGTTTGTTTGGCCACCAATTATTGGTGCCATTGAAACCCGTCAAAAAGAAATTGCTGACGGACTTGCTGCTAAAGATCGTGCTGCTAAAGAGCTTGAATTAGCTCAAGATAGCGCTGTTGCTAAATTAAAAAAAGCTAAAGCTCAAGCTGCGTCTATTGTTGATGCGGCTAAAAAGCATGAAGCTAAAATAATTGAAGAGGCTGCAGGCAAAGCTCAAGTTGAGAAAGAAAGAATCTTAGCTTCAGGTCATGCTGAAATAGAAACTGAACGTAACCGAGCTAAAGAGGAATTGCGTCAACAAGTTGCACTTCTTGCTGTAGCTGGTGCTGAGAAAATTCTAGAACGTTCAATTGATGCCGCTGCTCACAGCGACATTTTAGATAAACTCGTTGCCGAGTTGTAGGGGAAGAGCTATGTCACAATTGACAACTGTCGCTCGTCCTTACGCTAAAGCTGCGTTTGAATATGCCTTAGAAAAAAGTAATGTTGAAACTAATGCTATTGATAACTGGTTAGCCCAGTTAACTTTTGCCGCAGAAGTTTCAAAAGATGCCATCATTTATGATTATATATCTGGTGGTGCTTCAACTGAGCAAGCTATTACATTGTTTTTAAATGTATGTGGTGAGCAAGTTGATAGTCAAGGTCAAAACTTTTTGAAAATAATGGCTGAAAACAATCGTTTATTGGCGTTACCGCAAGTATTAGTTCAATTTTGTGAATTTAAAGCAGAATATGAAAATACTATTGCCGTGGATGTCACTGCTGCTGTTGAATTAACACCAGAGCAAGTAACATCATTAAGCGCCGCGCTTGAAAAGCGCTTGGCACGTAAAGTAAAGCTCAATTGCAAAGTTGATGCAACTATCATTTCTGGCTTAATAATAGAAGCTGGCGATATGGTTATAGATGGTTCAATTGCAGGTCAATTAAACCGTTTAGCAACAACATTACAATCCTAGCACTGAAGAAATAAGGGAACAGAGCATGCAACTGAATTCCACTGAAATCGCTGAATTGATTAAATCTCGTATTGAACAATTCAACGTTGTCAGCGAAGCTCGTAACGAAGGTACTATCGTTTCTGTAACAGATGGTATTATTCATATCCATGGCCTTGCCGATGTAATGCAAGGTGAAATGATCGAACTTCCTGGTAGCCGTTATGCTATCGCGTTAAACCTTGACCGTGATTCGGTCGGTGCGGTAGTTATGGGTCCATACGCGGATCTTGCTGAAGGGCAAAAAGTAAAATGTACTGGTCGTATATTAGAAGTACCAGTAGGACGAGGTTTATTAGGCCGCGTTGTAAACACGTTAGGTGAACCAATTGATGGCAAAGGCCCAGTTGAACACGATGGCTTCTCTCCTGTAGAAGTTGTTGCACCAGGTGTTATTGATCGTAAATCAGTAGATCAACCTGTACAAACAGGTATTAAATCAATTGATTCAATGATCCCAATTGGTCGTGGTCAACGTGAATTAATCATTGGTGACCGTCAAATCGGTAAATCAGCGATTGCACTTGATGCGATTATCAACCAAAAAAATACGGGTATCAAAAGTATTTATGTAGCGATTGGTCAAAAAGCCTCTACCGTTGCGAATGTTGTACGTAGCTTAGAAGAGCACGGCGCATTATCAAATACTATTGTAGTTGTTGCCTCAGCTTCTGAAGCGGCAGCATTACAATATTTAGCACCATACTCGGGTTGTTCAATGGGTGAATACTTCCGTGATCGCGGTGAAGATGCGTTGATCGTATATGATGATTTGTCTAAGCAAGCTGTTGCTTATCGTCAAATTTCATTGCTTTTACGTCGTCCTCCAGGTCGTGAAGCTTACCCAGGTGATGTATTCTATCTTCACAGCCGTTTATTAGAACGTGCTGCACGAGTAAGTGAACATTATGTTGAACGTTTCACTAAAGGTGAAGTAAAAGGTAAAACGGGTTCTTTAACTGCCTTACCTATTATTGAAACGCAAGCGGGCGATGTATCAGCATTTGTACCGACTAACGTAATTTCAATTACCGATGGTCAAATATTCCTAGAGTCTGATTTATTTAACTCAGGTATTCGTCCTGCGGTAAATGCTGGTTTATCAGTATCTCGTGTTGGTGGTGCTGCTCAAACTAAAATCATCAAAAAATTAGGTGGTGGTATTCGTTTAGCATTAGCTCAATACCGTGAATTAGCAGCTTTTGCTCAATTTGCGTCTGATTTAGATGATGCAACCCGCGCACAATTAGAACATGGTCAACGTGTTACTGAATTGATGAAGCAAAAACAATACAGCCCATTATCTGTTGCTGAAACTGCAGTCTCTTTATTTGCTGCGGAAAAAGGTTATTTAAATGATGTTGAAATACACAAAATCACTGATTTTGAAGCAGCATTATTTAGTTATGTAAACAGCGAACATACTGAGTTGATGGCTAAAATCAATGAAACAGGTAATTACGATAAAGATATCGAAGCGGGTTTAGCGGCTGCACTTGAGTCATTCAAGTCAACGCAAACTTGGTAAGCGTCTTTAAATTAACGTAAAGAGTTTCGGAGAAAAGAGTCATGGCCGTTGGTAAAGAGATAAAAACCAAGATCGCGAGTGTTCAAAATACTCAAAAGATCACTAATGCTATGGAAATGGTTGCCGCCAGTAAAATGCGCAAAGCGCAAGATGGCATGGCAGCCTCTCGTCCATACGCTGAGAATATACGAAACGTGATCGGTCATATTGCGCTAGGTAACTTAGAATATCGTCATCCTTATATGGAAGAACGAGAAACTAAGCGCGTTGGCTATATTGTTGTGTCAACCGACCGTGGTTTGTGTGGTGGTTTAAATATTAATTTGTTTAAACAAGTATTAGCTGATGCTGCCAAATGGCAAGATCAGGGTGCCGAAATTGATTTTGCAGTAGTAGGTTCTAAAGCTACTTCATTTTTTAATAATATGGGTGCTAATGTTACTGCTCAAATTTCTGGTTTGGGAGATGCGCCGTCTATCACTGACTTAGTTGGTAGTGTTAAGGTCATGTTAGAAGCCTTTGATGACGGTAAGCTAGATAAGTTGTTCATTGTATTTAATAAATTTGTTAATACTATGACGCAACAGCCAACAATCGATCAATTGTTACCTTTACCTAAATCTGACGATGATGAAATAAAGCATCGCTGGGATTACATTTATGAACCTGATGCAAATGTATTATTAGATACTTTGTTGGTTCGTTATGTTGAATCTCAAGTATACCAAGGCGTAGTAGAAAATATAGCTTGTGAACAAGCTGCCCGTATGGTTGCAATGAAAGCCGCTACAGATAATGCTGGTGATTTAATTGATGACTTACAATTGGTATATAACAAAGCACGCCAAGGCGCAATTACTCAAGAATTGGGTGAAATTGTTGCAGGTGCTGCTGCAGTAGGTTAATACATTAGTTAACTTATTTAGGTAAAAGGTTTTTCGTAAATTAAACTTAAAGTCGATTAATAATATAATCGACTGAAATTTAGAGGAATAAACATGAGTACAGGTAAAGTCGTCCAAATCATTGGCGCAGTTGTGGATGTTGAATTTCCACAAAATGCCGTACCTCAGATATATGATGCATTAAATGTAACCGAAGGTAAGCTGGAAGGTTTAGTACTTGAAGTACAACAACAGCTTGGTGGTGGCGTAGTTCG
>WGGB01000260.1 GCA_015491935.1 Alteromonadaceae bacterium | reverse complement strand
TGCCAACACTTGTACCAGCTTATTAGTGAATAACTATTTAGACAATCGTTTTGCTCACTGGGCTATTGCCGCTGCTTTTGGTGATAATATGCAGCAATCGGCGCAGAAATTAGCTGATAAAATGGGCTTGTCAGTAGAGCAAAGTGCATTTTTAGCTGAACTTGGCGTTTATATTAATTATAATGGTTATGGTGCGAGTATTGATGATTTACATTTTCATCCGGCTAAGTTGTTTCAGCAGTTAGTTAAATATCAAGATCCTTTGAGCCTGATGGGGCAAAAAGAGACAGTATTCACCGTACTAAAACAAGCTTATCAGCAGGATATGGCGAAGGCACAAGCGGCAAAAATATTGTTTGAAAATGATGTTTGTAAAGTGGTAGAACTTGCAGATGAACCATGGGCAAGACGCGTTAGTGGGGTTTTGGGTAATGAGCTAGCGAATTTATCGCCAGATAAAGCTCATGCAGTGTTAACGGTTAATCCCTGCTCTAGTACTAGTAGTACTGAAGCTAACTATACTGTGAGTGTGCGAGCGCCGTTAAACAATAAGCAGGGTGCTGATGAAGTTTGTATTCAGTTTGCAACGGGTGGTGGCCGAGCAGGTGCTGCGGGTATTAATCAATTACCCGCAGAGAGTATTGATAAGTTTATTGCTTGTTTAAGTCATTATTACAGCATCTAGATTGATGCTGCTTCGAGACAGTTATATTTATATTGTCGGGCTTCGCTACGCTAAGGTGCTATATTGATTATGGTAATTTGAATATCGACAATAATCGCGCAGAAAGAGCAGTAAAACCATTTGTGATAGGGCGGAAAAATTGGCTGTTCTGCAACACCAATAATGGAGAAAATGCAAGTAGCATGCTGTATTTTATCAGGGCAAACGGGTAAAATAACACCAGTAAGTATATTATTTAGGTAAACAGTTTTGATCATTTGATCGATCCAATTGATCGTGACATATAATAGTATTTGCCTGAAATAATTATGACTGAAACCACAATAAGTAAAGCATTTAGTGACTTAACAGACCCCAGAAAGTCAGCAAAACATCCTTTTATTGTAAGCTGCTAACCAACCACCTTATTCCCTCAAACTCAGCATTACCCTATGATCACCTTAATTATTTAAGGAGCTCCCAATGCGACGAACCCAACAACAATGGCTTGCACTTTTTCAAGCTCAAAACGATAGCAATTTATCAATAAAGAATTTTTGCCTTAAACAAAGTATATCGCCATCCTCTTTTTATAAACATAAAGCAATAATGAAAGGTAGCTCGGATATTATTGTGCCGTCACCTTTTTCGCAAGTGCAAGTTATTGAGCCCACTGCATTTAAGCCTAAAAATCAGGCCATTGAACTTAACGTAGGTCATGTTAAGCTGATACTTGAACAGAAGGTTGATGTTAATTGGTTAGTCAACTTAGTAAGGCAATTGGCATGAAAATATTTATTAACGCCAGTGCCGTTTATTTACACCGAGAGTCTGTTGACTTTAGAAAACACATTGATGGTTTAGCTGCCATTGCTGAGTTAAGTATGAAGCAATCATTAAGCTCAGGGGCTTTATTTGTTTTTTGCTCTAAGCAGCGTAACAAATTAAAATATCTTTATTGGGATAAAACGGGCTTTTGCTTGTGGTACAAACGTCTAGAAAAAGATAAATTCAAATGGCCTAAAAAGCATAGCTCTACCACCATTAAAATCAATGAAGAGCAATTACATTGGCTGCTACGTGGCGTTGATATTAGTGCGATAAAACCGCATAAAAACATTGAATTTGATTCGGTTTTTTAACGTGTTTTTGCTATAATATTGCCATGAAGAATCATCCGCTTAACCAAGAAAACAAGCGATTAAACCAGCTTATTTTAGCGCTAGAAACTCAGTTGACTGAGCAGAAAGCAGTGCTTGAGGATAATAAAAAAACGCAAACGATTATCACAGCCTTGTTTGCATAATAAGGCATTTAAAAACGGCAAAAGTATTCCTAGTGTAAGTCGATTATATTATTATTAATACGGTAAGCGGGTAATTGCATTTCAGCTAATTTTAAACCATGTAATACCATCGCTCCTTGATAACTGGCTTCACCATCGCTACTAAATTCAACGTCAAAAATACTCAACCAGTATATACCTAGCTGCTTATTAAAACGTAATTTGCTTGAACGGCGAGCAATGGCAATATATTGTAAATTTTCTTTTTTACAATAATTAATTGCTTGTTTTCTGGCTGCTTCAGCAATTTTTCGTAAATAAAGAAAGTACCAAACCACTAAAAAAAAGCCGAGTAAAATATAAATGTTTTCCAAGTTATTCCCTTAGTTGATTAAATAACTGACCAATAGCTTGTGCTAATGCATTACTTCGATTGGGTTGACGCATACAGGTAAACAATATGGGTCTAATGGCTGGAATAGCAATTAAATCTTTAAAAATAGCCATAAATAAGCCGCTATCTTGTGCGTGTACTAATTTTTCTAAAAAGCACATTAATAAATTATTATTTTGTAAAGCAAGCCAGCAACGAGTGGCAATAACAATAAGTAAATCATCATCTAAAGAGCCTTCTTTTTCAATTAATTTTTTAATTAAGGTGATCACATGAGGATGTTCACTAGAAGCTGCTAAGGCACGTAATAAATGCTGCTGTAATAAACTATTTTCATTGTTTTTTTCAAACGATAAAATTAGGGTATCAATTAGTGCAAGTGGTAATACTTGATTTTCTAATACACCACATAAAGGTAATATTACCTGCTCGGGGAAATGTGATAAATTTTTAGCTAACAATTGGTCATTATTATCTTGCTTTAATCGTGCTGCTATATCTGCAAGCCCTTGAATAGCGATATTGTGCCAATTTTGCCAGCCTAATTTACCGCTAATATAATCAAAACAATATTGATAATGTTGGCTCGGCGGTTGTTTTAATTCTACTTTAATAATGCTATTTAATGCGGCCAATTTATATTGTGCGGGAGTAAAGTGATAGGGATTACTTTTCAAAAGCTCCTCTTGTTGCGCACTTGGCGTTAGCGTTAAATCGTTTTTATTTTGTTGGGAATTTACTTCTAATCCCAGTGCTTCCACAATAATTGCAATAAAATGATTACGCGCACCTTGGTTTAGTAAGCCACGTTCATCAATGGGAAGTTTTACAAACCACAAGTATGGTTCTAGTGATTTTTTTTGCCAAAATACTATCGCAATACAAGCATTACCTTGTGAAGGATATGGATAGGGCATTTGATTTAATTCTATCTTTTCAAAATCATTTTTACTTATTTTAGTTATGATCCTACCAATATCGTAAATTCTAAATTGTGAATCAGATAAGGTAAGAAGTTTAGAAATGTTATCAATAGTGCTCATAGGAAAAATAATGTTCGAATTAAACGGTTATTATAGAGATAATAGTTTTGTTGATCCATCATATCATAAATAAAGAGTTGCCCTTTGCCCGATTTAACTAGCACTGAAGATACAATACAAGCTCATCCAGAAAAACCTACTCTTAATATTTTATATCAAGATGATTATATCGTGGCGGTTGATAAACCTGCGGGATTATTTGTACATCGTAGTTTTATGGATAAAAACGAAATTTACTTTGCTTTGCAGCTAGTACGCGATCAAATTGGGCAATATGTTTATCCTGTACATCGCCTTGATAAACCAACTTCAGGTGTTTTATTATTCGCGTTAAATAAAGATGTTGCCCGCCAAATGAGTGAGATGTTTGTTAATAAAACTATTCAAAAAACATATTACGCGTTAGTGCGGGGGCATTTATTAGGTGATGAGTTAATTGATTATCCATTGAAAGAAAAACTGGATAAATTAGGGGATAAATATGTGAGTCGTGATAAACCACCGCAAGCGGCACAAAGTTATTATCAGTCAGTGGCTACGGCAAGTTTAGATGTCGCTTTAGGAAAATATAATAGTGTGCGCTATAGCTTAGTAAAAGTGTTGCCTAAAACAGGAAGACGCCATCAAATTCGCCGCCATTTAGCGCATTTACGTCATCCCATTATTGGGGATATTAATTATGGCGATAATAAACAAAACCCATTTTTTAATCAGTATTTTGGTTTTAAGCGTTTAATGTTAATAGCGAAACACTTAGAGTTTGTTCATCCTATTACAAAAAAGCTAATGAATATTTCAGTTGAGTTTGATCAACAATGGCAAAATGTTTTTAACACTTTAGCTTGGCCTATAGATACCATTAATGAGGTCTAAATAGCTAAAGTTATTGTGGTGCGCCAATAACGACTGAGTTTTGATCTTGATAAATCAATTGGCTATAGGTATAACTTTGCTTTTCTTCATCTTTATTTTCACTACGATCGCCGCGAATACTGATATAACTTACTTGTGGATATTGTGACGCGAGTGAGTCTTGCGAGTGAGTAAAGTTGAGCATTATTTGTTGATCTTCTGGTAATGGACGATTAAGTAATGAAAAGAGTAATTTTGTATCTGAGCTAAACTGCTTTTTTTCAATAGACGATTTATTGCTATAAAAAGACTGAGCGGTATAATTTGCGTTAGTGCTACAAGCACTAACAAAGAACACTAAAAAAATTAGGCTAAAAAATTTACTGATATGATTAAGGTTGCTCATAAATTTATTGATCATTAATGCGACTTAATATAGATAGAGCAAATCTTGTTCCAATGCGCTTTTAGTGTTTTATCCTTTTGTATTTATTTAAGTTAATTGCTTTTGTCTAAGTTTTTGACGTTGGTTTTTACGATTATAAGCGTGTTTGCTTAATCTTTGTCAAAAAAATAACAGCAATAAAAAAGGAAGCCTAGCTTCCTTTAATGTTACAAATTAAATAAGTGACCAATTAAAGAATAAAAATTATTCATCAGCTATCGATCTTAGCAGTGCATTAATTCCTACTTTAGCACGAGTTATCGCATCAACCTTTTTAACAATAATGGCAGCATATAAATTATGAGTTCCACATTTTGAGGGTAAAGTACCTGAAACGACCACAGAACCAGCCGGTACTCTTCCATAATGCGTTTCGCCCGTTTCACGATCAAAAATTCGTGTACTCTGGCTAATATATACCCCCATAGAAATGACAGAGCCTTCTTCAACGATCACTCCTTCAACAATTTCAGAACGAGCACCAATAAAGCAATTATCTTCTATAATGGTTGGTCCTGCTTGCAACGGTTCTAATACACCACCAATACCAACGCCGCCTGATAAATGTACATTTTTACCAATTTGCGCACATGAACCTACAGTTGCCCATGTATCAACCATGCAACCTTCATCAACATAAGCACCAATATTAATATAACTGGGCATTACCACGACATTTTTTCCTACAAAACTTCCTGTACGTACCGTTGCAGGAGGCACTATACGAACTCCATCAGCAGCAAACATTGCGGCAGTGTAGTTACTGTATTTTAGTGGTACTTTGTCAAAATAATTATTTTCTCCACCGTCAATAAGTAAATTATCCCAGATACGAAAAGACAGTAATACGGCTTTTTTTAACCATTGATGAACCACCCATTCGCCTGCTATTTTTTCAGCAACGCGAGCACTACCATTATTTAATGCAGCAAGCGCATCAAGTATTGCTTGTTTAACGTCATCACTTACCGTATTGGGAGTAATGTTGTCGCGATTTTCAAAAGCTTGTTCAATAATTTGTTGTAAGGTGTTCATAATGTTCCTAATTATCTTTTATCAATGAGTTTTATCAATGAGTTTTATCAATGAGTTTTATCAATGAGTTTTATCAATAGTTTTATCAATAGTTTTATCAATGAGTTTAGTCAAGAGCCGCAACTAATTTCTCTTTCAAATCTTGTTGCTCTTGCTCTGATAAGGCATTGTTTTCTTTATTTGACAGGGTAAAAACATCTTCGGCTTTTTCGCCAAAGGTGGTGATTTTTGCTGAATGAATACGCAATGAAAGTTGCTGAAACACTTGAGCTATTTGGGCTAATAAACCAGGGTGATCAAGTGTCACTAGCTCTAACATGGTACGATTTTTTGCTGGTGCTTTTACAAAACTAACCTGAGTTCTAAATTTAAATTGAGTCAGTTTTTTACTGATCGCTTTAATGGGTAGTGGAATATGCGTTTTTTGGCTAAGTTTTTGCGTTAATGCCTTTGCTATTGCTGTGGCACGGTAATTGTCTTCAAGCGGTTTGCCATGATTATCTAATACCACAAAAGTATTTAATGTATAACCAGTTTTACTCGTGATAATTTTAGCATCAAGAATAGAGAGCTTTTTCATTCCAAGTAAACTTACCGTTGCAGAAAAAATATCAGCTCTTTCTTTAGTAAAGATAAAGACTTCGCTCCCTCCTCGATAGGGTTTTGAACTGATCAGTACCAAAGGTTTAGAACGATCATGGTTTAAAATATGCTGACAATGCCAACATATTTGTTCTGGAGAATAACGTAAAAAATAATCCGCTTTAAATTCGTTCCATAATAAGCTTAATTGTTGAGGGTCAACTTTTCCAATATCAACGAGTAAGCTTAATGCTTGTTGATGGTTTTCACGAATTTTAGCACGCATATCAACGGGCTTTTCTAAGCCTCGTCTAAAAGCGCGTTTGGTCGCAAAGTATAAATCTTCTAATAAATTGGCTTTCCAACTATTCCATAAACTTTCATTGGTGGCGCGCATATCGGCAACGGTTAAACAATAAAGATAGTCTAAGTGAGCCTCGTCACGCACAATGCTACCAAATTCATTAATAACATTTTCATCCGAAATATCGCGGCGTTGCGCGGTAACTGACATTAATAAATGATACTTTACTAACCAAGCAACCATACGACCATCATGATCATTTAAGTTATGAATTTTGCAAAAGGCAAGCGCATCAGCCGCACCAAGTTTTGCATGATCACCTCCGCGTCCTTTCGCAATATCATGAAAAATACCTGATAAAAATAATACTTCAGGTTTACGAATACGCTGCACTAATTTACTACACAAGGGAAATTGGTGATTATGCTCTGGCTGGCTGAAACGGTACAAATTTTTGATTAATCTATAGCTATGTTCGTCAACCGAATAGGCATGAAATAGATCAAACTGCATTTGTCCAACAATGTCTTTCCATGCCGGCAAATAAGCCCATAAAATACTATGACGATGCATTAAGCTAAAGGCTAATCCAAGTCCGTTAGGGTGCTTAATTATTTCAATAAAGATGCGGCGACATTCTTCGTAATCGACTAAACCTGAGATTAAACGACGACGAGCATTACGCATTAAGCGCAAGGTTTGAGAATGAATACCTTCTATACTTTTGTTTTGCGCGATAGTTAAAAACATAGCCATAATTTTTACAGGGCGCATAAATAAATGTGGGTTGTGTATTTTTATTAGGTTATTACAAATATAAAAATCGCGGTCTATGGGAATAATTTTTTCGTCAAGGTGTTCTTGCAATATGGCTTGTTCAAAATGCTGTAATAGCATATTGTTTAATTCAGCTACGCGGCCAATGGTGCGAAAAAAACGTTTCATCATTCGTTCTACGGCCACTTTACCTTCACTACCAAAGCCCATTAAAGAAGCGACTTCGGCTTGATAATCAAAGAGTAGACGGTTTTCACTACGATCGGCAACAAAGTGCAAAGCAAAGCGCATTCGCCAGAGGTAGTCTTGGCATTCTAATAATTCAAAAAATTCATTTTGTGTTAAATAATTATGTTCAACTAACTCATCAAAAGAGTGGGCTGAAAAATGACGTTTTGCCACCCAAGCAATAGTTTGTATATCACGTAAACCACCAGGATTAGCTTTAAGGTTAGGTTCTAATGTATATGCAGCCCCATGGTATTGTTGATGACGTTGTTTTTGTTCATCACGCTTGGCAATAAAAAACGCTTTTGAACTCCAAAATACGTCTTCATTTAATAATGGAAGTAATTGTTGAACAAGTGCTTCGTTACCTGCTATTTGTCGCATTTCCATTAAATTAGTGGCAATAGTAACGTCATTAATTGCTTGTTTTAAACATTCTTTAACACTACGTACACTTGAACCAATATCGAGCTTTACATCCCATAATTGCGTAATAAAGGATGATATTTTTTCTTCGAGATCTTTGTCTGTTTTTTCTTGCGTCAGTAATAAAATATCAATATCTGAATGAGGGTGTAATTCGCCACGACCATAACCACCCACAGCAATTAAACTGATTTGATATTCATCTAAATGATGTTGAGACCAGAATTTTATTAAAATATGGTCAACAAACTCAGCACGCGCTTTAATTAAATCGGCGGTATCTTCTTGGCTAAAAATACTTTTTAACCAAGCGGTAAAATCTTGAGTGAGCAAACAAATATCTTTACTCGTTATCTCGCCAGCGGTGATCGCGAGTGGCTGAAAAAAATGCTCAGGGACAATTGATATTGTATTCAAAATTATTCCTTAATACAGATAACGTAATATGCACACTAATTCGTTAATATCCGGGAAATTGTTTCTTCTTTACGTAATGTTAAAATTTCACATCCTGTTGATGTTACCAATAAGGTATGTTCCCATTGTGCGCTTTTCTTTTTGTCGACAGTATAAACAGTCCAACCATCATCTTTGTCTGTTACGGTTCCTGCTTTTCCTAAGTTGATCATCGGCTCTATAGTAAAACACATACCCGGTAGCATTTTTTCATTATCATTGTTTTTATAATGAACTACTTGCGGCTCTTCGTGAAACTCTTTACCAATACCATGACCACAATATTCTTTTACAATAGAAAAACGGCCTGCTTTTTTTATAAATTTTTGAATAGCAGTGCCAATTTCTCCAAATTTAGCACCAGGTTTCACTTTTTTAATCCCTACATATAAGGCTTCTTGAGTTAAGCGACATAAACGGGTATCTTCAGGAGAAACCTGACCAATTAAAAACATTTTACTCGTATCGCCATGATAACCATCTTTGATCACCGTAATATCTATATTAATAATATCGCCATCTTTTAACTTAGTATCATCAGGAATACCATGACAAACCACATGATTAATTGAAGTACAAATAGATTTTGGAAAACCATGATAATTTAAAGGTGCTGAAATCGCCCCTTGCACTTCTTCGGTATATTTAGCGCAAAGACTATCTAGATCATTCGTTGTTACGCCAGCAACAACATGAGGGGCAATCATCTCTAATACGTCAGCAGCAAGTTTACCCGCGATGCGCATTTTTTCAATTTCTTCAGGGCTTTTTATGGTGATGGTCATAATTTTCTCAGTATTGGGTCTTTATATTGATTATTTTACTATTTATTTGATTCATTAGTGTTTAATTCAAGTTTTATAGCTTCAACAATGGCGTACGGTGTTGGTAAATAAAGATTATGATTTAATAAAATTAAATTATCACCATGCACCAATAATAATGCGGGTATTGCTTTAGTATTTATGATGTCTTGTATGGCAAAGATTTCATGTAAATCAAATTCAGCATCTTTACTCAACTTATCATTTTTTAATGCTTTTGTTGGTGGCGATAATTTTAAATCATCAATTATTGCTTGTATTTGCTCTACATTTGTTAGCGCGATACCTTGTTGAAAATGTGCTTTTTGTAACGCATTTAACAGTGGTAAGGTTTTATTGGTCGCTTTATGGTTTGTCCACGCTAATAAATTGGCCGCTAATGTTGAATCTTGAGGAGCACTTAATGACTTTATATAATCTTCAGAAAAAGTGACGCTAGAAGCTTGTTTTACCGACTCTAATTGTTCATTTGTTATGTTATTTGTCTCGCCATATTCAGCTTGAGAAAATACCGCATTGTGCCAATAGTTTATTTTAATATTGGGTAAATGTTGGTTTATTTCATTAATTAGTGCCGTTGCGGCGTAACTCCACGGACAGTGAGTGTCGTAAATAAATAATAGTTCAGCATTCATAAAATGTTTTCGGTATCTGTTTAATATTTGAAAAATAAATTTAATTTTATCGTGTGTAACTAAATTAACCTAGTAAAAAATGAGATAGATCATGTAAATCGCACTCTATAGTAGAAATTCAAGCTAAAATTTGCTTTAATACTAAGTAATAATCATTCTCATTATCAGGTTGCGTTTGTTTTTTCAAGTAATCTTTAGTTGATAAAATAAGGCGTTAGCAGGCATTTTTATGACATTAGTAGATGTTAAAGCAGGGCAAAGTGCTGTTATTAGCTCATTGAGTAAAGACTTTACTGCACGAGCAAAATTGTTAGATTTAGGTTTATTGCCCGGCACTAAATTAAAGCTTAAGCGCTCATTAGGCTGGAGTAAGGCGATACAAATTAATGTACGACAAACCAACCTTATTTTGCGCGATTCTTTAGCTAAGCAAATAAAAGTAGAGCTTTTATCTGATAATGATGCAAGTAATATTATTGCTGGTTTAAATCAAAAATGACTAAAATGATAAATTTTAAGAGTGTAGAATTGTTACTCGTGGGTAATCCTAATGCAGGAAAATCAACGTTATTTAATCAATTAACTGGGCTTAAACAGCAGATAGGCAATTTTCCAGGGATCACGGTTGATAAAAGTTTTGGACAATTACAGTCAACCACTTATCCTTTACAAATTGTTGACTTACCTGGTGTTTATTCGTTAGTTCCACAACAGCAAATATCTCAAGATGAGCGCGTTGCACTCAATTACCTCCTCGATGTTGAAAATGCTATTGTCATTAACGTAGTTGATGCTACCTGTTTAGAACGCCATTTATATTTAACAATTCAATTACGTGAATTAGGAATACCTATGGTGTTAGTGTTAAATAAATGGGATCTAGCACAAAAACAAAATATTTCTATTGATATTCAAAAATTAACTAAACTGCTTGGTTGCCCTGTTATTACGTCAAATGCAAATCAAACTGACAGTGTATTAACCTTAGAAAATGTTCTTATTCAATTAGAAAAAAGTCAGCAAAAACAAAATGCTTTAAATCATGATATAAATAGAAATTACACCAGCTCGTTAAAAGTTGATTTTAACAAGAATATAGAAAATAAATTACAAAATAGCGCGCAAGGCAAAGATCGCTTTCAAGCAATACTAGCATTAATCGAACAACAGTTTCAGCAGCCAAACAGTAGTGAAGATATTGAGTTAGAAGTTGCCAGCAAACGTTATCAACTTTGTAATAGTCTCGTACAACAATGTATTGCAACAAGCACTGATAACGAAGATAAATTAACAGAAAAATTAGACAATTGGTTACTTAAACCTTGGGTTGCTATTCCTACTTTTTTATTTTCAATGTACGTCATGTTTATGTTTGCTATTAATGTGGGGGGCGCATTTGTTGATTTTTTTGATATAGCAACTAAAGCATTAGTTGTTGATGGTTTAGCCCAATTACTCAATGGTTGGCATTGGCCGCAATGGCTCGTTGTGGTTTTAACTGATGGTGCGGGTACTGGCGTTGAAACGGTAGCGACATTTATTCCGCTAATTTTTTGTTTGTACTTGTTTTTAACGGCTTTAGAGCAATCGGGTTATTTAGCGCGTGCTGCGGTAGTAACCGACAGAATAATGCAAAAAATGGGCTTGCCGGGTTCTGCCTTTGTTCCTTTAATGATGGGTTTTGGCTGTACCGTACCTGCGATAATGGCAACCCGTACCTTAAAGCAAAAACGCGAACGTATTCTCGCAAGTGCAATGAGTCACTTTATGGTTTGTGGTGCTCGTTTGCCTGTATTTGCCTTATTTGGTGCGGCCTTCTTTTTAGATAATGCACTGCAAATAGTATTTTTACTCTATTTATTAGGTATAGTCGCAGCATTATTTACGGGTATTGTTTTTCGTAAAACCGTTTTAGCTGGTGAAGCAAGTCCTTTTATTATTGAATTACCGCAATATCAATTGCCACATATTAAAGATTTACTCAACCGTACTTGGCAGCGTTTAAAAGGCTTTATGTTTGGTGCAGGCAAAACCATTGTGATAGTAGTAACTATTTTAGGGGTTATTAACTCTTTGGGGCGCGATGGTTCTTTTGGTAATGCAGGTACCGAAAATTCATTATTATCAACAATTGGTCAAGTGATCACGCCTGCGTTTAAACCTATAGGTATCGAAGACGATAATTGGCAAGCAACGGTAGGTATTTTTACCGGGCTGTTTGCGAAAGAGGTCTTAGTGGCGACATTAAATAGCTTATATCAAGAGCCAGCTAAAGAAGACGAGTTTATCTTAACTAAGCAATTAAAAATTGCAGTGACTTCTATCGGTACTAATTTAGCTGGATTAAAAGATAAATTATTGGATCCTTTAGGTTTATCAAGCGTTGAAGCGGGTTCGGTAGAAGAAGCAGCAAGTTCTCAATATGTATCAATGACCACCATGGAACGTATTGCTACGCATTTTAACGGTAAAATTGGCGCTTTTAGTTATCTATTATTTATATTGCTGTACGCTCCATGTGCTTCAGCCTTAGGTGCTATTGCCCGTGAGTTTACGGGGCGCTGGGCTTTGTTTATTGCGCTTTGGGCAACATTTTTAGCTTACATGGTATCTGCTACTTTTTATCAATTAGCAACGATGAAGCTATTGTTATCAACGCAATCGCTAACCTTATTACTTTTGATATTATCTAGTGTGCTAATTTTTATGCTTTTACGCACTGATTTTATTAAAAACTGGCTGTTAGGAGGGCAAAGTTATGTTAGCCGTCATTCAAAAACATCTTGCCATTGATGAAGTATTAACTGAAACCATGCTCGCTAAAAAAGCACATATTTCAGTTAGTGCGCTTACACCAATGATGAGTTTATTGATCAAACGTGGCATGGTCGAAAAAATCCATTCGGGCGATTGTTCAGGCGGTTGTGGCTGTAGTGCGACCGCAACCATTGCTTATCGCTGGTTAGGTGAAGCTAAAAAAACAGTGCCGTTAAATATTATTTCATTGTAATACCAGCTAGTATTTCAATATAACCTGCCTATTGATGTTTTTTATTAACCTAATAAAAATCTAATTAAAACTAAATTTAAAAAAGCCGAGCTATTGAGCATAAACTCGCCTCCAACCAAAACCCTAAATAGGAATGATTTGTATTAACATATCGTTTTAGGTAAGATAACTGCAATCAAAAACAAGCAACATAGTTTTATCGGATGTTTTAGTTATAAAACCTAATGATAAAACTCAAATTTATCAGGAAATTAAACTCTCATGAAAAAAGCATTAATTGCCTCAGCTGTATTAGGTTTATTAGTTAGCAGTACTGCTACTGCTAACCAAGAAACCGATCAATTACGTAAAGTTATTGCTGACCAACAAAAAGTATTAAAGCAATTGGAGCATCGTTTAGATGAAACTGAACAAAAAATTGAAGCGACAGCTGAACAAGTTGAAAGCACAAGTACTCAAAGTGCACCAACTAAGCTAGGTGGTTATGGTGAGTTACATTATAACAATATCGATGGTAAAAAAACGATGGATTTTCATCGTTTTGTGCTCTTTGTAAGTCATGAATTTACTGACAAATTACGTTTTTCATCTGAACTAGAAGTTGAGCACGTTATCGCTTCACATAAAGAAAAGGATCCAGGAGAAGTTGAATTAGAGCAAGCTTATATTGAATATGATTTTGCTGATAATGCAACGGCTAAAGCGGGTTTGTTTTTAATCCCTGTTGGTATTATTAATGAAACCCATGAGCCATCAACATTTTATGGTGTAGAGCGTAACCCTGTTGAAAAAAATATTATTCCTGCAACATGGTGGGAAGGCGGTGCTGCTGTTAATTATCGTCCAATGGGGGGCGTAAGTTTTGATTTTGCACTAACTAGCGGTTTGAATGTTGAAGATGATTATAAAATTCGTAGTGGTCGTCAAAAAGCAGCTAAAGCCAATGCTGATAGCTTAGCTTTTACTTCTCGTGTTAAATATACCGCAATTAATGGCTTAGAATTAGCGGCAACCGTACTATATCAACAAGATATAACGCAAGGTAAAGTGGGTGTAGATAAAGCGAATGCCACCTTGCTTGAATTACACAGTATTTATCAAATACAAAATTTTACCATGAAAGCTTTATATGCTCGTTGGGATATTGACGGCGCTGAAGCTAAAGCATTAGGTCGTAATGAACAAACGGGTTGGTATGTTGAACCATCATATAAGTTTAATGAAAAAATTGGTGTATTTGCTCGTTATGCTGAATATGACACTAATGCGGGTAACAGTGATGATACCACTAAAGATCAAACCAATGTGGGCATTAACTACTACTTACACGAAAATGTCGTATTAAAAGCTGATTGGGAAGAGTACGGTAATTCAAGTAAAAATGGCTTTAACTTAGGTGTAGGTTACCAATTTTAATATTACCGTCTATTGAATAAAATAAAAATAGTAAGCGAATAGTTAACTATTCGCCTATTTTTATTTAATGATTGGCTTTAAACAACCAAGTTTAAAACAACTAAGTTTTGAGGTTTTTGTGCATAAATTACTATTAATGATTGTTTTGTTATGTCTCGCTTTTACTAATGTGTATGCTAAAAATTCTTATGCTAAAAATGTTTCAGGTAAAGAAGTCGAGCAAAAACCAGTACAATTTATTCGCCATGTTTTTAACGGTGATATACCCAAAGCACAAGTGTTGTGGTTATCTAAAGCGGATAAAACTATCGTTGCTGAAATACTACAGCATAAATTTAATCGTTTACGTATTCGTTATTGGCAAAAAACAACCCCAAAAAAGCATGGTAAAGACACGGTTTGGATTTTAGACGAAATGGGTAAAGAAAAACCTATCACGATTGGCGTTCATATTAAAAACCAACAAATAGTTGAACTTAAAGTTTTAGCCTATCGTGAAAGTCGCGGTGATGAAGTACGCCATACATTTTTCACCAAACAGTTTAATTTAGCCACCTTAACCAAAAATAATGAGCTTGATCGCCATATAGATGGTATAACAGGCGCCACATTATCGGTTAGAGCATTAACTAAAGTGGCTCGTTTGGCATTATGGTTGAATAAAAAGGTAAATGCTCAGTAAAATATCACATTAACTTAAGTGCTTTATGTTTAAGAAAATGCTCAAAAAGAAAAAATCATTTTATCAACGCCTTATTCGCCATTTGCGCGAATGGCACCGTAAGCTTGGTATTATTACCGCTGTTTTTATTATTTTTCTCGCCGCAACAGGCATAATGATTAATCACGCGAATGATTTTTCACTGGATACCTTATCCGTTAAAACCCCTTGGTTATTAAATTATTACGGTATAAAAGCCCCTAATGAGGTACGTTTTTATGCGAACAAAAAAATAATCATCACCGATAATTTTGTTTGGCTTGGTAATAAATTATTAATTGAAAGTAGTAAACCAGTAGTGAGCGCAGCTAAGTTCGAGCAGTTTTATCTTATTGTTAGCCGCGATCAAATCTCTCTCTACACACAGCAAGGGGAATTGGTCGACCAACTTGATAGTGCTTCTGGCGTACCCTCAAACATAACAGAAATAGCGATAGATAATCAGCATTTACTTGTAAAAACAACAAGCAATATCATACAAACCGACAGCAATTTTTTATCTTGGCAAACAGTAAAAAATAACAATATTCATTGGCTAACCGCAGACAATGCTAATCAAGTAGAAAAACAAAGCGCAATGTTACAATTCAAATCTCAGTTTTTATCGTGGGAGCAAGTGTTATTAGATGCTCACAGCGGCCGAATTTTTAGTAAAGCGGGTGTGTTTTTATCTGATATTATTGCCGTCTTGTTGATCCTGTTGTCGTTGAGTGGAATTTATATTTGGCTACGATATGCAAATAATAAGCGTTAAGTTGGCATTAATTCTTCAACGAATGAATTTGGGCAGGATCAATTTCATTCGTTTTATCTTATTTTTTTTTGTAGAACTATAGTCAAAAACATTAAAACATGGTATAAAGTGCGCCGCTAAAATATTCTATTTTTGCGGCTTAATTTACTTTTAGTAAGGTAAGTCGTAAATCGTTTTAATTTTAGTACTTAACCGTATTAATGTTTTTTAGATAACTAATTGATATTAAATACATAAACAAAAATCACATACATCTCATTAAAGATATACCGGGGTGCTCAGGCTAATTTTTATAGCTCAAGAGTCGTGTATATCGAGAGTATGAACGCTTAACCCCAAAGGACAATAAAATGCCAAATATTTCAATGCGCGATATGCTTAAAGCGGGTGCTCACTTCGGTCACAAAACTCGTTACTGGAACCCAAAAATGAAACCATTCATCTTTGGTGCACGCGATAAAGTTCATATCATCAACTTAGAAAAAACTGTTCCTATGTTTGCCGAAGCATTATCTGTATTATCTAATGTTTCAGCCAAAAAAGGTAAAGTATTATTTGTTGGTACTAAACGCGCAGCTGGTGAAGCCATTAAAGAAGCTGGTTTAAAAAGTGACCAGTTTTATGTAAACCACCGTTGGTTAGGTGGTATGTTGACTAACTGGAAAACAGTACGTCAATCTATTAAGCGTTTAAAAGATCTTGAAGCGCAAAGCACAGATGGTACTTTTGATGCCTTAACCAAAAAAGAATCATTAATGCGTACTCGTGAAATGGAAAAACTAGACAAGTCTCTAGGTGGCATCAAAAATATGGGCGGTTTACCTGACGTTATTTTTGTTATCGGTGCTGATCACGAACATATCGCTATTAAAGAAGCTAACAACTTAGGCATTCCAGTTATTGCTGTTGTTGATACTAACTCAAGCCCTGATGGTGTTGATTACATCGTTCCGGGTAATGATGATGCTATTCGTTCAATTAACTTGTACTTAGATTTAGCCTGTGCAGCCATTGCTGAAGGTCGTGAATCTAACATTGTTGTTCAAGCTGAAAAAGACGGTTTCATAGAAGCTGAAGCATAATTTTAATATTTTATTAAAATTTTTTTGAGTGGTCAGCGTAATAAAATTTACGCTGACAGTATTAATATATATTTTGAGGAATTAACTCATGGCAATTACTGCTGCAATGGTTAAAGAACTTCGTGAACGCACAGCTGCGGGCATGATGGATTGTAAAAAAGCGTTAGTAGAAGCTGATGGCGACATGGAATTAGCGATTGAAAATATGCGCAAAAATGGTCAAGCAAAAGCGGCCAAAAAAGCGGGTAATATCGCTGCTGAAGGTACTATTTTAATTAAAGAAGCTAACGGTGTTGCTGCTTTAGTTGAAGTAAACTGTCAAACAGATTTTGTTGCTAAAGATGACAGCTTTTTAGCGTTTGCTAATGAAGTTGCTGATGCAGCAATTGCTTCAAAGGCAACTGTTGAAGACTTACAAGCACAATTTGAAGAAAAACGTATTGTGTTAGTGACTAAAATTGGTGAAAACATTAATGTACGTCGCGTTGAATATGTTGAAGGTACTACATTAGCATCATACCGCCATGGTGATCGTATTGGTGTCGTTGTTGCTGGTGAAGGTGATGCTGAAACGTTAAAACACATTGCTATGCACGTTGCTGCAAGCAAGCCAGAATATATCAACCCTGAAGATGTACCTAGTGAAGTTGTTGAAAAAGAAAAAGCAATTCAAATTGATATTGCAATGAACGAAGGTAAACCAAAAGAAATCGCTGAGAAAATGGTTTCTGGTCGTATGAGAAAATTCACGGGTGAAGTTTCTTTAACGGGTCAAGCGTTTGTTATGGAACCTAAAAAAACTGTAGGCGAAATTCTTAAAGAAAAAGGCTTAACAGTAACTTCATTCATTCGTTTAGAAGTAGGCGACGGTATTGAGAAAAAAGAAGAAGATTTTGCAGCTGAAGTTGAAGCAACGCTAGCCGCGACAAAATCTTAATTCTTTTAAATTAAAATTTTCCTAATTTAATTTAAAATTTGGAGAGTATAAAAACGCCTACATTGTAGGCGTTTTTTGTTTTTATAGCGTTATAAAGTAGACTTTTTTCTTTTAAGGCTTTCGATACGTGCAAAAAACCATTAAAATAGCCGCGGTCAATATTGTCCGCGGTTTTTTATTTAAAGGATCACTATTTTATGAGCATAACCCCAAAACCTAAATATCGTCGTATTTTGTTAAAACTCAGTGGTGAAGCTTTGATGGGTGAAGAAGGTTTCGGTATTGACCCGAAAGTTCTTGATCGCATGGCACAAGAAATTAAAGAATTAATTGAGATGGGCATTCAAGTCGGTCTTGTGATTGGTGGTGGTAATTTGTTTCGTGGTGCGGGTCTTGCTCAGGCAGGTATGAACCGTGTTGTTGGCGATCAAATGGGAATGCTTGCCACCGTGATGAATGGTTTAGCAATGCGTGATGCCTTGCATCGTGCTTTTGTTAATGCTCGTTTAATGTCTGCTATAGATTTAGCGGGCATTTGTGATACTTATAACTGGGCAGAAGCCATTAGTTTATTAAAAACGGGTCGTGTCGTTATATTTTCTGCGGGGACAGGCAATCCTTTTTTTACTACAGACTCAGCAGCCTGTTTACGCGGTATAGAAATTGAAGCTGATATGGTATTAAAAGCAACAAAAGTTGATGGTATTTATTCAGAAGACCCCATTAAAAATCCAGAAGCAGAGCTTTATTCTCATTTAACTTATCAAGACGTGTTAGAAAAAGAATTACAAGTGATGGATCTCTCTGCATTTACTTTAGCACGCGATCATAGTATGCCTATTAGAGTGTTTAATATGAATAAGCCGGGCGCATTAAAATCAGTGATAATGGGAGGTACTGAAGGTACACTCATTAATCATGGTGAATAATAAAACGTAATTATTAAAAATAGCATCAGTATAAATTAAGTCATTTAAGGAATTTTTAACGTGATTAATGAAATAAAAAAAGACGCTCAAGAGCGTATGGCAAAAAGCATTGAATCTTTTAAAACACATTTAAATAAAGTAAGAACTGGACGGGCGCATCCTTCTTTACTTGATAATATTACGGTTGATTATTATGGGTCAGCGAGCCCTTTGAATCAGGTGGGTAACATTTCAACACCCGATGCGCGTACTTTAGCCATTACCGTTTTTGACAAAAGTATGATTGGCGCTGTTGAAAAAGCCATTTTAAAATCAGATTTAGGTTTAAATCCATCATCACAAGGAACACTTATTCGTATTCCTTTACCACCACTAACTGAAGAGCGTCGTAAAGATTTAGTGAAAGTGGTACGCGGTGAAGCTGAGAATGGTAAAATTTCTATTCGTAACATTCGTCGTGACGCTAATTCAGATATTAAAGCACTCGAAAAAGAAAAAGAAATTAGCGAAGACGAGCAACATAAAGCTGAAGATGAAATTCAAAAAATTACGGATTCATTTATCAAGCAAATTGATGAGATTTTAGCAACTAAAGAAAAAGAGTTAATGGAAGTTTAATTTTTATTGCCATTTATTTAACGCTGTAGATATTATCTACGGCGTTATTTTATCTAATTTTTTACTTTCAATACTATTTCAATAAACGGAGATGATGTGAGTAACACTGAAACGACAACAGTTTTAACGGATCTTATTCCTCAGCATATTGCAATTATTATGGATGGTAATGGTCGTTGGGCTCAGCAACAAGGTAAATCTCGCGTTGTTGGCCATAAAGCGGGTGTTGAAAGTGTTCGTTCTTGTGTTACTTCTGCGCGTAAAACAGGGGTAAAAGCATTAACCTTATTTGCATTTAGTAGTGAAAATTGGCAACGTCCTAAAAAAGAAGTTAGTGTGTTAATGGATTTATTTATGTTTGTGCTGACACGAGAAGTGAAACGCCTGCATAAAAATGATATAAAATTTCAAGTTATTGGTGATCTCAGTCGTTTTTCTGAAAAATTACAAACAAAAATAGCACAATCGCAAAAATTAACCGAACAAAATACCGGTATGGTATTATCAGTCGCGGCCAATTATGGCGGGCGCTGGGATATTACTAATGCGGCTAAAAAACTAGCACAACAAGCGATAGCTAATGAATTAAGTGTGGATGATATTGATGAAAATAGTTTACACCAACATACTTGTTTAGCTAATTTGCCTGATCTTGATTTACTTATTCGTACTGGTGGTGATTATCGAATAAGCAATTTTTTATTATGGCAATCGGCGTATGCCGAACTTTATTTTACCGATACTCTATGGCCAGATTTTGACGAACAACAATTTAAAAAAGCAATAACAACTTTTAGTCAAAGAGAGCGTCGATATGGTTTAACTGGTGAACAAGTTAAACCTAGCTTAAATTAACAGAAGGAAATTCATTTGTTAAAACAAAGAATTATAACGGCTTTAATATTAGCCCCAGCAACCATTGCTGCCATTTTTTATTTACCATTAGCTTATTTCTCTGGGCTTATCATTGCTGTTATGGCAATAGGAGCATGGGAATGGGGTCCTCTAATGGGATTTTCATCTAAAACTCGCCGTATTGCTTTTGTACTAACCAATGTGTTTTTAATGGTGGGGTTATGGCTGTATTTGCCCATAGAAACATTATGGTTAAGTACTAGCGACTTACATTCTTCAATTGTTAACTTGTTATGGCTTACCGTTGCATGGTGGGTTTTATCTGCCTTTTTAACTTTAGCTTATCCTCGTTATAGTGATTTTTGGTCAAAACATCGCTCTATTCGTGGTTTATTCGGGTGGTTTACCATAGTACCCACATGGCTAGCTTTTATTATATTACGCAGTCATGAATATCAAGTAGATAAATATGATGGTGCACAATTAATCATGTTTTTATTTTTAATGGTATGGAGTGCTGATGTTGGTGCCTATTTTGTTGGCAAAAGTATTGGTAAACACAAATTAATGCCAAATGTGAGTCCTGGAAAAACGATAGAAGGGTTTTTAGGCGGTGTGTTTTTTGCCTGTGTGTTTGTTAATATTGCTGGGCTAGCGCTTGATTGGACACTAAATCAACATATAACGGTTACTTTGGTTACTGCGCTTATTACGACTATTTCAGTGCTTGGTGATTTAAATGAAAGTATGTTTAAACGTCAAGCGGGTATTAAAGACAGTGGCTCTATTTTGCCTGGGCATGGTGGTATTTTAGATAGAATTGATAGCTTAACGGCAACGGCGCCTATTTATGCGTTATGTTACGTGAGTTTTGGCTGGTAGAATGTCAATTTTAGATAAATCATCCTTAGCTGATAACCCTTTAGGTTATAATAATTCAATGAATAATGCCGTAATACCTCAAAAAATATGTATTTTGGGGTCTACAGGTTCTATTGGTATTAGTACTTTAGAGGTTATTGATCTTCATCCTGATAAGTTTAAGATAGAAAGCTTAACGGCGTATTCATCCGTCGATAAAATGTTTAAACAGTGTCAGCAATATAAACCTAGCTATGTGGTAATGGTTGATGCTGAATCGGCTGAAAAATTAACTAAACAATTATTAGCCGCAGATCTTACTATGACTGTTTTTTCAGGCGAACAAGCCTTAATTGAAGCGGCACAAGCAAAAGATGTCGACACAGTTATGGCTGCTATTGTTGGCTTTGCTGGTTTAATGCCGACACTCGCGGCGGTTAAAGCAGGTAAAAAAGTATTACTTGCCAATAAAGAGGCGTTAGTTACCTCAGGGCAAATTTTTATTGATGCCCTAAAAACCTCGAATGCGCAGTTATTGCCTATAGACAGCGAACACAATGCTATTTTTCAATGCTTACCTTCGTTTGAGCAGCAACGACCAGGGATGTGTCAATTAGCTTCTTCAGGGATAAATAAAATATTACTAACAGGCTCAGGTGGACCTTTTAGAACATTCGCTTTTGCTGATCTTGATAATGTGACTCCAGATCAAGCTTGTGCTCATCCTAATTGGGACATGGGACGAAAAATATCCGTAGATTCAGCCACTATGATGAATAAAGGTTTAGAATTTATTGAGGCCAAATGGTTATTTAATTTACACGTTGATGATATTCAAGTGGTGCTGCATCCTCAAAGTACTATTCATTCTATGGTGCAATATATTGATGGCAGTGTTATTGCGCAACTGGGCAATCCTGATATGCGTACACCTATTGCTCATGCGCTTGCTTTTCCTGAGCGTATTGAATCGGGTGTTGAACCCTTAGACTTTTTTAATAGCAAAGCGTTTGAGTTTGAAGCGGTGGATTTTAACAAATACCCTAATTTAAAATTAGCCATAGACGCCTGTAAATTAGGCCAAGGGGCTTGTACTGCACTTAATGCTGCGAATGAAATTGCGGTTGCTGCTTTTTTAAACGAAAAAATTAAATTTACCGATATTGCCAAAATAAATGAAACTTCTATGAATAAATTTGTCTCAGAAGAGGTGATTACTATTGATGATGTGATCAACTTAGACAAACGAGTACGAAGTTTTACATCAACATTAATTGGAAATTTCATTTAAATGATTATTTTTAAGCAACATATAAAAAGCAGTAATTGCTTGGAGAATATTTAGTAGCGTGTTTGATTTTATTTGGAATTTATTAGCATTTATTATTCTTTTAGGCATATTAGTTACTGGCCATGAATATGGTCATTTCTGGGTCGCTCGTCGTTGTGGTGTTAAAGTGCAACGTTTTTCTATTGGTTTTGGCAAAACTTTATGGCGTTGGTTTGATAAGCAAGGCACTGAATATATTATCGCCCTTATTCCATTAGGCGGTTACGTTAAAATGCTTGATGAGCGTGTTGATGACGTTAGTAATGAAGATAAAAATAAGGCCTTCAATAATAAATCTATTTATCAACGCATTGCTATTATAGCGGCAGGCCCTCTTGCTAATTTTATTATTGCTATTTTCGCTTTTTATATTATGTTTTTAATTGGTGTACCCAGTGTAAAACCTATTATTGGTGCGATCACACCTAATTCTATTGTTGCACAAGCAGGTATAAAGCCTAAGAGTGAAATTATCTCGATAGCTAATAATACTACGACCACATGGCAAGACGTAAATATGGCATTGGTTGCCGCTATGGGTGAAAAAAAGCTTCAATTAACAGTGAAACCACCTGAAAGTCAATATAGTAAAAATTATCAATTAAATACGCAGCAATGGCATTTATCCCCTGAAAAAGAATCGGCAATTACCAGTATCGGAATTATTCCTTTTACACCCAAAATATATACTGAAATAGCGTTTATCGCTAAAGACAGTCCAGCACAAAAGGGCGGTTTACAGGTCGGAGATAAGTTAATTAAAGTGGCCGATATAAAAATTAATAATAATTGGCAAATTTTTTCAGATAAAATCAAGCAGTATGCCAATAAAAGTGTTAGTTTAACCGTTTTGCGCAATAATCAAGAAATTAAATTATTGGTGATGCCAGCAAGTAAGAAATTTAACGGTAAGGTAATAGGGTATTTAGGTGTTTCGCCTAAACGGGATAGTTATCCAAAAGAATATCGTATAGAGCAAAGTTATGGTGTGTTTGGTTCATTAACTCACGCTGTTAACAAAACATGGCAGTTAGTCACGTTAAGCTTTGATATGATTGGTAAGTTAGTGACAGGAAATATATCCTTAAATAACTTAAGTGGGCCTATTGCTATTGCTCAAGGTGCTGGTAATAGTGCGAGTTATGGTTTTGTTTATTTTTTAGGGTTTTTAGCGCTTATTAGTGTTAATTTAGGCATAGTAAACTTATTACCATTACCTGTACTAGACGGAGGACATTTATTTTATTATGTCATTGAACTATTCACTGGTAAGGCGGTTCCTGAAAAAGTACAAGAATTTGGTTTTAAATTTGGTGCTTTAGCACTGTTAGGATTGATGAGTATCGCAATTTATAATGATTTACTGAGACTTTAATTTTAAAGCTTAATAAATTTAAATCAACATTAAAATTTTAGATTCAAACTGAAATAAAATAGAAGTAAAAGTTAATATTTATGATGATAAAAAGAACTGCTTTCGCTGTATTACTGGGCATATTTGGAAGCACAGCACACGCCTCACAATCTTTTCAAGTTAAAGATATTGAAGTTAAAGGTTTACAACGTGTAGCGTTAGGCGCTGCATTAACACATATTCCATTTAATGTTGGTGATACACTTAATGATTTTCGCGTCTCACAATCAATAAAGTCACTTTATAAATCTGGAAATTTTAATGATATAGCCGTTTCTCGTGATGGTAATCGCGTTATCTTTCATGTTCGCGAACGTGAAACGATTAGTGGAATAGAGTTTGACGGCAATAAAGATCTTAAAGACGAACAATTAACTGAAAGCTTAGACAGTAGCGATATTAGAGTGGGTGAACCGCTAGATATGACCGTTATTTCAAACGTTGAAACAGGTTTAGAAGATTTTTATCATAGTGTTGGTAAATACAATGCTATTGTAAAAGCTAAAATAACGCATTTGCCACGAAATCGCGTTAATATTAAATTTATTTTTGAAGAAGGTGATGCTGCAGCCATTAAAAATGTTAATGTTGTGGGTAATTATATTTTTTCAGATGCAGATATTTTAGATAAAATTGAATTAACCTATGATTCACCTTGGTGGGATTTTATGGCGAAAGATCGTTATCAAAAGCAAACCTTGCAAGGTGATATAGAAACCATTAATAGCTATTATCTTGATCGTGGTTATTTAAAATTCAAAATTGATTCTACGCAAGTATCAATAACACCAGATAAGAAAAATGTTTATATCACTTTAAATATTACCGAAGGTAAAAAATATACTGTTAGTGATGTTGACTTTATTGGTGATATGGCTGGCTTTGAAAAAACAATTCGTGCCATTAATCCGTTAAGAGCCGATAAAGTTTATAACGGCGCAGAAGTCACTTATACCGAAGAAGTGATCAGTAAATTTTTAGGTCGATTTGGTTATGCTTACCCTAAAGTTGTGATTATTCCTGACATTAATGAAAAGGATGGTACGGTAAAACTTTCTATTTCAGTTGACCCAGGTAAACGTGTTTATGTTGACAGAATTAACTTTAAGGGTAATGAAGTGACTTCTGAGGCCGTTTTACGTCGTGAAATGCGCCAACAAGAAAGCGCTTGGCTGTCTAATAGTTTAGTCGAAGCCTCTAAAGCGCGCTTATCGCGCTTACCTTATTTAGATAAAGTGGAATTTGACATTAAGAAGCGACCTGAACAAGATGATGTCGTTGATATTGATTTTGAAGTAAAAGAGCAGCCTTCTGGGTCGTTTACCGCAGGCATCGGTTATGGTTCTTATACTGGCTTAAGTTTAAATGGCGGTATTCAACAAAATAACTTTTTAGGTACAGGTAACCGTTTAGCGTTTAATATTAACACTATTAGTTATCAACAAAGAGCCAGTATTTCATACACAGACCCTTACTTTACGGTTAATGGCGTTTCGTTAAGCGGCAATATATTCTTTAGTAAATTTGATGCGGGTATTGCAAATTTACAAAAATATAAAAATCAATCTTATGGTATTGGTACTAACTTGGGTTTTCCACTAAATGAATATGTGCGTTTAAATTTTGGCTTGGAATATAAACACAACGGAGTCAGTTTTACCCAAACTTATGAACAAATTCAGAAGTTTCACGATCTTTATGCCGATGTAAATAATCCTGAAAATAGTGTAGGTTTTAATGACTTTGTATTATCGGCAGCTATTTCTCGCTCAACATTAAACCGTGGTACCTTTCCAACAGCAGGTTCGCAACAAATATTGTCTTACAAAATGACAACGCCTAATTCTGATTTGAATTATTTTAAAATTGATTTAGACACTAAATGGTATTTTCCATTAACACGAAATCAACGTTGGACTGTATTAACACGCTTTCAAGCAGGTTATGGCAATGGTTATGGTAAAATTAATGGTCACGATCAAGGGCTGCCATTTTTTGAAAACTTTAGAGCAGGTGGTTCTGATACGTTACGCGGTTTTCAAAATAATACGGTAGGACCCAGAGCTATTTTTAGAACACCAATAAACATACCTAATAGTGACCCTTTATCAGGTGAAATTGATTGTTGTTTAGGAATTAATTACGATTCTATTATTGTTTCTAGACGCTCTGTTGGCGGTAATGCACGTTTATTAGGTAGCGTTGAACTGATTGTACCTACACCCTTTTTAGATGAAGGTTACTCAAATAGTGTTCGAACCAGTTTTTTTACTGATGTAGGTAATGTGTGGGATACTGAATTTAAGCTTGACGATTATCAATATTTAGCCGAAGATCAGTTTTCAAAATTATCTGATTTTTCAGCTTTTAATACCTATCGTGCTTCTGCTGGTTTATCTATACAATGGTTATCGCCTATGGGTCCGATGATTTTTAGCTTTGCTAAAGTATTAAAAGCGGCAGCTGATGATGATACAAAATTCTTTAGCTTTAATATTGGTAGTACCTTTTAACCTCTATTAAAACTGAGTAAGGAACTGCTCACTTTGAGCAATAAAAATAACATAGCCCAATTATAGTTATTAGGTTGGGCTTTAATAAAAAGTACTGAATAAAGTACTACATAAAGTAAAAATTGGAGAAGAAGTTGAAAAAATTTATCAAATCAATCGCAATGACTACAGCGGCATCAGCATTATTATTAAGTAGCGCAAGTTTTGCGGCACAAAAAATTGCTGTGGTTAATATTCAAGAAGTAATGAGTAAAATTCCACAAACAGCTACTATTATGCAATCGCTTGAAGCTGAATTTAAAGGTGCTAAGGCTGAGTTAATGCAACTTGAAAAAGATATTAAATATCTTACTGAAAAGAAAAAACGTGATAGCGCATTAATGAGCAAAAAAGAAATTGCTGATTTAGATAAGCAAATTGGTGAAAAATATCGTGTTTATCAAGTTAAAGGCAAGGCCTTTCAGCAAAAAACAGGTATTCGTCAAAATGAAGAAACTAATAAAATTTTAGCGCTTGTTCGCCAAGCGATTGATAATATTGCTGTGAAACAAAAGTATGACTTAGTGCTTGAACAAAAAGCGGTAGTTTTCTCAAAACCTGATGCCAATATTTCAGACAAAGTAATTAAACAGGTAAGTAAATTAAATTAATTAAACGGTTGTTTTTGATGAAATCAATAATAAGTAAAGTTAATATAAATAATGAGCTTTATTAATGAATTACACACTTGAACAATTAGCCAATGAAGTTGGAGCCACTGTTAACGGTGATAAAACATACACTGTTAACAGTTTAGCAACGCTAGAAAATGCAACCCCGACACAGGTTGCATTTTTGTCTAATAGTAAATATCGTCATCAGCTTAGTAAAACTAATGCTGGAGCAGTGATTTTGACTAAGGATAATCTAGAGAATTGTAAAATCAATGCTTTAGTGGTTTCAGACCCTTATTTAGCTTATGCAAAAATAGCACAATTATTAGATACCACACCAGCACCAGCAACAGACATTCATCCCTCAGCGGTTATTTCCACCAGCGCCGTAATAGGTAAAAATGTAAGTATTGGTGCAAATGCAATAATTGAAGATAACGTTGAGCTTGCTGATAATGTAGAAATAGGCGCAGGATGTTTTATTGGTAAAAAGAGCAAAATTGGTAACGCAACTAAGTTATGGGCCAATGTTTCTATTTATCATCAGGTTATTATTGGTGAAAATTGTCTGATTCAAGCCAACACTGTTGTCGGCGCTGATGGTTTTGGTTACGCACCTGCGCCGCAAGACAAAATACAATTTTGGCATAAAATTCCTCAATTAGGTAGTGTCATTATTGGAAATAATGTTGAGATCGGTGCTAGCACCACGATAGATCGTGGGGCACTTGATAATACCGAAATTCATGATGGTGTGATTTTAGATAATCAAATTCAAATAGCCCATAATGTTATTATTGGTCAAAATACGGCTATAGCGGCTTGTAGTGTAATTGCCGGAAGTACTGTTGTTGGTAAACACTGTATTATTGCTGGACTTGTTGGTATTAATGGCCATATAAATGTTGCTGATGGTTGTACCTTTACAGGTATGGCTATGGTAACAAAAAATATTAAAGAGTCAGGTGTTTATTCATCTGGTACTCCTGTTGTTTCTAATAGAGAGTGGAATAAGACTAATGCGCGAGTAAAAAAATTAGATAATGTTTTTGCACGCGTTAAAATGTTAGAAAAACAATTGGCTGA
>WGGB01000259.1 GCA_015491935.1 Alteromonadaceae bacterium | reverse complement strand
TCCAATCACGGTTTTCCACACGAATGCTCGATCCTAAGCTAAAAGTAGAATCGAAACTAATGTCAAAATTACCCAATTGAAATTTTGCTGCGTTTACACTTGTTGCTGATAAAGACAACAAAGCAGCGGCGACGCCAATGACTAATGGCTTTTTATTAAATTTATAGTGAGGGCTTTGTTTCATTAATTCTCTCCCCAGACCCGAAATAGACTGTTTTTTTTACATTATTGTTATCGTAATTATTAATTTTCACTTTAAAGACTTAACCGTTAAATAAAATTTAACAAACCAAAACTAATTTTAAGCTAAAAAAACAATTACAAGCTATTTTGCTACTAATTATTATTCTCTTCCTTCCCTTATGCTTCAAAAATGAAGTGGGATAAAACAATAATTGCATCATTTGTGTATAGAGGCAAGACTTTATAGCTTAGCTTAAAGTGCTGTATTTTAATGAATTGCGCCTTAATCGCACAATAAAAACAGCACTTGTTTAAAACATTTGTTTGAATTTGTTTTTTCCTCTTTCTTTAAATCATCACTAAGTAGATGAAATAATGGATCTTTAAAGCATTTTTTGATATCTCTAGATGCTAAAGATGGTCTGACCACTGTTTAAAGCAAATACTCCAATTATTGTAGTTTGGTTAATGAAAAAAATTTATTATTTTTTGTTTCTAGACGAAAATATCCTTTGATACCGTTAGGTGTAATAAATTTTCTCAAATGTGTTGCTGGAAATTGAACACGCACTCCTTTAGTACTGGTAACTACAATGGCTGAAATCTTCCCTTGATAATAGGGCAGAAATTGTGGGTACGCCATATCCAATGAAAAAAAATATTGTTTGTTCTGCATAGTAAAATTATTTAATTAAGTGCTGCCGTTAACTTCTCTTGTAAGTCTTTGGATAAATTGTCAATACCTTGCAAACGCTCTAACTGTACTTTCATTAAATTTTGATGATGTTTATTAAAGCTTTTGTAATTCATCAACGGGGTTAATAATCGAGAAGCAACTTGTGGATTAATCTCGTTTAATAAAATTAATTGATCGGTTAAAAATTGATAACCTCTACCTTGTGGACAATGAAAATATTGTGGGTTTTGTTGACTAAAAGCCCCTAATAAAGAGCGAGCACGATTGGGATTATTAAGGCTAAACAATGGGTGTTTAATCAATTGTGTTAAATGTTCAAAAATATTCTCAGTACAATGAATACCATTTAGCATAAACCATTTATCCATCACTAAACGCGTATTATGCCATGCTGCCTCAAAAGTATTCATTTGCTTAGCAAACTCACTTAAATTATTTTGGCTACTAATACTTAATGCCGCAATACTGTCTGTCATATTGTCTGCAATATCAAACTGTTCATTAACCAAATGTTTATGCTCTGTTGATAAAGCTAAATATGATAGACAAACATTTTTTAACGCACGTTTAGCAACGGCTTGCTTATTATTTTTATATTTGTCTTCTTTGCATAATTGATATGTTTTAAGTAATGATGCTGATAACCCCTGTGCTAAAAAGAATTTTAATGATTTAATTGCCTGTACTAACGCCACAGGATCAACATCATCAATTAATTCAACTAATTCATCAAAATCAGGCAAAGTTAATTGTTCTGCAATTAATGCCTTATCTGCATTAGAGGTTAATAGTTGCGTAAACGTTGTGATTAAACTTTGTGGTAGATGCTCTTGGCTATTTAGTGTTAATTTTTTAATATAACGAATAAATAATTGCTGTCCTGCATCCCAACGACAAAATTCATCTTTTGCATGAACCATTAAAAATTCTAAATCATCGTCACTTTGCTGGTGAATTAGTTTAACGGGTGCCGAAAAGTTTTCTAGTAAAGCAATAAGGGGTTTTTGGTCTATATTATCAAATATCCACGTTTGTGACGCTTGTTTTAACGACAATAATTGTTGCTGACTCGCTTTGCTTACTCTATTTAACAACTCAATACGAATGGGAATATGTAAGGCGTTAATCTTTTGTTTATTCGCTTGTTCTGGGAGCTGCTGAGTTACTGTTAATGAGAGTTGTTTTTTATCTTCATCAAACGTTTCTTCTACCACCAAAGTTGGCGTGCCTGTTTGACTATACCATTGTTTAAAAAGCGTTAAATCAACTTGTGAAGCATCTGCCATAGCATCAACAAAATCTTCACAAGTAACTGCCATACCATCGAAGCGTTGAAAATATAATGCCATACCTTCAACAAATTTTTCTTGCCCTAATAAAGTATGGATCATACGGATCACTTCGGCCCCTTTTTCATACACGGTTAAGGTATAAAAGTTATTCATTTCAATCACTTTTTCAGGACGAATAGGATGCGCCATAGGCCCAGCATCTTCAGCAAATTGATGCGTTCGTAATAAACGCACATTTTTAATGCGCGTAACCGCTGCAGAATGCATATCAGCACTAAATTGTTGATCTCGAAACACCGTTAAGCCTTCTTTTAAGCTTAATTGAAACCAATCACGACAAGTTACTCTATTTCCCGTCCAATTATGAAAATACTCATGGGCAATTACGGCTTCAACATTAAAATAGTCATTGTCGGTTGCTGTTTCACTATCAGCTAACACAAACTTACTATTAAAAACATTTAAACCTTTATTTTCCATTGCACCCATATTGAAAAAATCAACAGCTACAATCATATAAATATCAAGATCATATTCTAAATTAAAGGTATCTTCATCCCATTTCATCGATGATTTTAATGATGTCATCGCGTGTTCAGCTTTTGCTAAATTACCTTTATCAACAAAAATTTCTAATGTGACATCTTTTCCTGATTTACGAGTAAAACTATCGCGTAAAACATCAAAATCTCCTGCAACCAAGGCAAATAAGTAACAAGGTTTTGGGAACGGATCATGCCAAGTGGCAAAGTGTTTACCCTGTGGTAAATCCCCTGAGTCAATTTTATTACCATTAGAAAGCAAGAAGGGGTATTTTTCTTTATCGGCGATCACTTTCGTAGTAAATACAGCCATCACATCGGGGCGATCTAAATAATAACTGATACGGCGAAAACCTTCGGCTTCACATTGCGTACAAAAAGCATCTCCCGATTTAAATAGCCCTTCTAGACTAGTATTATTGTCGGGATCAATTTCGGTAATTATTTTTACGACAAAAGTATCACTTTTATTAACTAAAGTATCCAATGGTATAACAAGTTGAGTCTCGCTCACCTTATATCGTGAGCTATCGAGCAAGTGATCGTTAATAAATAAAGCATTAAGTTGTAAATGTTCACCGTCGAGTACTAACTCAGTAGCGTCACTGTCAAGGCGTTCTACGATAAGTTGGTTGCTCACTTGCGTTTTATGATCGGCTAATTCAAATGATAAATTAACGGTTTTAATGGTAAATTTAGGCGCTTGATAATCGGCTAAATAACGGGGAGAAATGTCTGTCATAATAAGTTGTCCAAAATAATTGTTGTTCATTATCATCATTAGCAGCGCTAATATATCGTTCGCCTTGAACAGAAAAAAGCCTGAATACACAGGCTTATGATAAAATAAAGATTGAAAATTGTCGTGTAAAAATTACTATCGTAATATAATTTTACACTTCAAAGACTCATTAATCATTTTCTTTAATCACTAATTTTTTAATTTTAAAACCGATATAACCATAAACTATCGCTAAGATAGGATTAATTAAATTAAAAAAGGCATAAAAAATATAATCTAATGGATTAACTAATAAAACACTATACATATATGCTCCGCAGGTATTCCACGGTATTAACGGTGAGGTAATAGTACCTGAATCTTCTAAGGTACGGCTTAATGCTACTGGGTGTAAACCACGGCGTTCATATTCTTCTTTATACATACGACCTGGCATCACAATAGCCATGTATTGATCCGCAGTAATTAAATTAGTACCAATGCAGGTTGCTACTGTACTAGCAATTAAGCCACCAGTAGATTTAGCTGCTTTTAATATTGCGGTAACAAATTTGCGTAACATACCTAAATGTTCAAGCACAGCCCCAAAACTCAATGCACACATAATTAACCAAATAGTATTTAGCATACTCGACATACCGCCACCGCTTAATAACTTATTTAACTCACTATTGCCTGTTTCAATTTTTACACCATCAAAAAATGCAGTCCAAACCACGGTTAGGTGTGCGGTAAAACTGTCAGTGCCCACAGGGGCTAAACGCATAATAAGATCCGATTGAAATAATACCGCCCAAATAGCTCCCATTATGGCACCTACTGCAACAGCAGGAAATGCAGGGACTTTTTTCATGGCCAAAACCAATAAAACAATTAACGGCACCAAATTAAACAAACTAATATTAAATTGCTGTTCAAGCTGTTCACTTAAAATATCAATTGCTGTCGTTGACGTGGTTATGGTTTCTTGAAACCCTAAAATGGTGAATAAAATTAACGCAATAATAATAGAAGGTATGGTTGTCCACATCATATTACGAATATGAGCAAACAGCTCAGCACCGGCAACCGCTGGCGCTAAATTTGTTGTTTCTGATAAAGGTGATATTTTATCACCAAAATAAGCGCCTGAAATAATCGCTCCCGCCGTTATCGCAGGATCTAATTGTAAACCTTGAGCAATGCCGATCAAGGCAACACCTATTGTGGCTGCCGTTGTCCAAGAACTACCAATACTCAAAGCAACAATGCCGCAAATAATACACGCAGCAGCATAAAACCATTGAGGGTTTAATATTTGTAAACCGTAATAAATCATCGTTGGTACGGTACCTGAAAGGAGCCAAGTACCAATTAATGATCCTACCGCCATTAAAATTAACACCGCACCTAACGATAATGAAATGCCATGTACAATGGCTTTTTCCATGGCAAACCACGTATAACCATTTTTAAAACCAATAATAATGGCTATACCCATACTCAGTAGTAACGCTATTTGATTGGGGCCATAAGAAGAATTGTCACCAAAGTAAGCCACTCCAGCAGATAACATGATCACTAAAGCAATAACGGGAATAAAGGCATCAAGTAAACTGGGTTGTTTGCCTTTATTAATACCTTGAGATAAGTCTAAATTTTCTGACATAGTTTTTTCCAAACTTTTATAATTATAATTTCTTTATTTCATTAGAGGCAAAATGCCTTACGAAATCGTGAGTACTCTACCACCAAAATATAGATAAAACTAAGCCGCCAAATGGGCGGCTTAGTTAGTTTAACTCAATATTCTATTTTTTTTGATGTTGTTTCATCGAGGCAAAATCAAAGGTGAGTATTGCCGCTTCATCTAGAAAAGGATCTAATTTGGCTAATTCTTTAGTATCTTCATCTGATAAATCATCTAATGATTTAACTTTGGGTTTACCCAATTCGGCTAATCGCTCATTAACACGTTTTAGTCGTTTCGCTTTATTTTCTTCACGCTTAGCTTTTCGTATATTAATATTTAACGAAACAGTTTTATCATCTTTTTCTTTTTTATATTCTTTTATATCTTCAAGTAAATAATTAAACTCACGGGAGTTTTTTATTTGCTTTTTATATAAGGCATCAAGCTGAGTTATATCAGCATTTAAATCCATTATTTTATGATAATTAGCTTTACGTATTTGATCCCAAGGCAAAGCATACTCTTCTTTACTTTCACCCCAATCTTTTGGATCGATTGCCGTAGGAAAAGCAATATCAGGCATCACTCCTTTTTTCTGTGTGCTACCACCATTAATGCGATAAAACTTGGCAATTGTATATTGGATGCTGCCTAGAGGATGATCGAATAAGTCGTAAATCCTTCCCAATGGACGGTGTTGCTGTACTGTACCTTTACCATAAGTATGCTCACCAATAATAATACCGCGACCATAATCTTGAATTGCTGCTGCAAATATTTCGGATGCAGAAGCGCTGTAACGATCAATCAATACAGTTAAGGGGCCATTATAATACTCAACACCATCTTGATCGCGATTCACCGCAATACGATTAGCGCCATCACGAATTTGAACAACAGGTCCTTTATCAATAAACAAGCCTGTTAATAAGGTTGCTTCATTTAGAGAGCCACCACCATTACCACGTAAATCAATAATAATACCTTCAACATTATCCTTTTTTAGTTTCAATAATTCTTTTTTTACATCAACTGATAAGTTGTTATAAAAACTAGGAATATTAATAATACCTAGCTTGCGAGAATGTTTTTTATCATTATTTGGGGCACTATTATCTTTATCAAAATAGACTGTTGATTTAGCTCTACGGTCTTCAAGCTTAATTTTATCTCGAATAATTGAAACAACTTGAATACTCGCATCATCATCAGATTCACTTGGGAGTACTTGTAAGCGAACTTTTGTTCCTTTTGCCCCTTTTATCAAATCAACAACATCATCTAAACGCCAACCAATTACATCGACAAAATCTCCATCATCTTGGGCAACACCAACAATACGATCATTCGGTTTTAATTTTTTCGATTTATCAGCAGGTCCACCAGGAACGACACTCATTATTGTAGTATAATCATCTTCTGCTCTTAACACGGCTCCAATACCTTCTAATGAAAGATTCATTTCCATTTTAAATTTTTCAGCATTGCGTGGTGACAAATAAGACGTATGAGGATCAAGTACACGAGAAAAGCTATTCATTAATAATTGAAAAGCATCTTCACTTTCACCTTGAGCTAAGCGTTTAATGGCATAACGATAACGCTTAGTTAAAATCTCTTGGACTTTTGGCCATTTTTTGCCCGCTAAGGTTAAATTAAGTGCGTCATACTTTACTTTTAAACGCCATAAGTTATCTAATTCAGCTTCACTTACTGGCCAAGGTGCATTTTCACGATCAAAGTTATAAACTTCATCTTTAGTAAAGTCGAAAGGTTTTTTAAGTAATGAAATTGCATATTGATAACGCTCTAATCGACGCTTCATATTTAAATTATATATTTCATAAGGAACTTGTAATTTACCACGAGAGATCTCATCATCAAAATCATCACGATATTTTTCAAAACTTTGAATATCACTTGCTAAAAAAATATTACGTGAATAATCAAGCTGCTTAATATAGCGATCAAATATTTCTTCTGATAAGTGATCATTCATTTTTACAGGTTTATAATGAGACCGTGTATATTGGGCAACAATCCTTTTACTGGCTGTTATATGCTGGCTTTCAGGCTGAAGTATAGGTAGGTGAACATTTTTTATACCATCTATTTTATGGGGAAGTGACTCAGCAAAAAGAAAAATACTGGTTAGTGAAAATGAAATGGCAAGTGCGATACGACCTATTTTGGGCATCCCTATAACTCCAATTAATTAATATAAATTAACAGCATTGAAAATAAGCATCAGCAATGCTGTCTATTTGTCTAAACCACTTAAACATACAGAGATTAAATGGTTAAATGTACCTGTATGATTACTTCTTAACAGAAGAACTTTCAGTATAAAGGTTAGCCAATTTAGTCTTAACCAACATTCCTGATGACAACTCAACACTTACGTCATTACCAGAGATTTCTTTAACTATAGCATCCATTGCTGAATTACCTAATTGAACTTTAACTGTTTGGTTAATACTCACATTAGTTTGGTCTATTTTATCTAACTTCACCGCTGCTTTTTTCGATACTGCTTTATTTGCTTTACCCGCTGATTTTACAGTATTAAACTTATTGTCATGCTTTTGTGATTTAGCTTGATTATTTTTATAAGATTTATCGTTAGATTTGTCTTGTGTTTTTTTGTAAGCAGGTTTGTTTGTTGCTTTATCTGCCTGCTTATGGCCAAATTTTTCTTGGCTTTCTTTTAGCGTTTTACTAGCATAATCAGCTTGTTCTTGATCAATTTCAGCAACTTCTTCACCCGCTAAATTAACGCGTTTTGCCCCTAATTTAATGGCTTTTAAGTAACGCCAGCTACTCGTGTAATGACGTAACACTTGGCGCAAACGCGTTTTGCTTACTTTATCATCTTCAGCTAACTGTTCTGCTAACTCTTGAAATATACCAATTTTAAGTGGTTTAGCAGCACCTTTAAGAATAAAGCATTTTGGAAATTTTTCAGCTAAATAAGCAATTAACTCTTTATTTGTCTGAGACTTAGGTGCAGATTCACTTTCAACACTATCGCTGTTAACTGTCACACTTTCAGTATCATTGTTTACACTTTCAGTGACAACTTCATTCATATTGGCTGTGTCAGTAGTACTAACAGTGTTTTCTTCTGCTACCGTTTCGTCAACAACTTTAGTAGGATTTGGTTTGTTTTCCATATATTTACAACTTTTATTTAATAATCTTCAAGATATTGTTCTCGGTTTTGCAGCACGTGCTGACACCAATCTAACATCTCATCTGTTTCTAATTCAGGTAATTCAGGACGCCCTATCCAATGATGCCACACCATAGTTAATAAGCGTTCTAATATTTCGGTATCAATGTCTTCTTCTGCCATATCATAGAGTAAATGAAAAATTTCATTTAAACATTCGGCAACTAACTCTTCTTCACCATCCCAATCGCCTACAACGGCTTCGGAAACTAAAAAATCATGAACATCAACAAATTCTTTCATTATATATTACAACAACTAGGCTGTTGGTTATTTTCATTTAAGGTTTTTTCAAGCAAAGTAACAACTGCTTCTAAACCTTGCTGGTCTTGTTGATCAAAACGATCAAAATTAACTGAGTCTATATCTAATATCGCAATGACTTTATCATTAATTTTTACAGGTATAACTATCTCTGCATTACTTGCTGCATCACAGGCAATATGGCCGCTAAACTGATGTACATCAGCTATACGTTGAGTTTGAGCTGTTTTTACCGCAGTACCGCACACACCAGTACCAACAGGAATACGAATACAAGCAATATTACCTTGAAACGGCCCTAATACTAACTCATTGTTAATTACCCGATAAAATCCAGCCCAGTTAACGTCACTGAGTTGAGTAAATAATAATGCACTAATATTGGCCATATTAGCAATTAAATCTTTTTCATCACTAATTAAAGCCGCAACTTGTTCATTTAGTTGACTATAAAAGTCATTTTTATTCATTTACTTTCGCTATCACTTTAGGTTAATCATGATGTTTCATTCGTTTTTACTTTAGTAATTCAGCCTCAATTGATGATTGAATTTTAACCAAGAAAAACCATGCTAATTAAAAAGCGCCTAACATACCTTGAATAAGACAAAAATTAAAGCTTTATTGCGAGTTAATAACAGACATGGCACCTATTTCAGCGTAATTTAATCAAATAGCAGTAAAATAAGGCTAAAAAATAAATATGCCTTTAAGGTTTTATTGCAAATGTCGCTAATACTTCAGCTTTAATTTGTGTTGTGCCCACATTAGAATCATGCATAGTTGATTCATTCGCGTAAGCCATGCGCATACTGCTTTGCACAATTGGGGCATTATACGAAATTTCTTTTAAATAAATTAGTTTTCCTAATTGCACTCCCGCCTGCCCTGCAATTCTTAATGCTTTCTCTTTTGCTAACATTATTGCTTGAGCTAATGCTTTTTGATAATAACTGTCTTTATTCGCGACCGACATTGATAAAGATGAAATATTTGTTACACCAATTTTTACGAGTTGTTCAAGTAAACGATCATAACGAGCAATATCATCTATGTTGATGGTTATTTGACGAGTCACTTCAAATATATAAGGTTGTGTCGCTTTATCTAATTCATTTTTAGCTAAATGTACACGCCCTTTATCACTTGTATTTGAGTTACTATTAAAGTTTTGCTTTACTTCAATAGCCGAATAATTAACGGTGTTTTTTCGATAAATTGGCCGTAAATTCATGCGTGCGCTTTGAATATTTTTGCGCTTTATCCCTAATTTATTTGCGGCTTTAATAACTAAATTAGTTTTATGATCAACTAAGGCTTTCGTTTTTATTGCACTTTTTCCACGATTAATAATAGCAAAGGAAAGAGAAAACTTATCGGGCACCACCATAACAGCGGCTTTACCTTTCACTTCAATGCCTTGTGGTTGTTCATAAGCGGCACAGGTAAAAGTAATAACAGTATTAATTAATAAAAAGATGAAGACTAAATATTTATTCATTTTAAAATCCCTATAAATTATATTAAATAGATAATATCTAACACCTAAAAATAAGCAATTAATAGCACTAAAATAATATTAAATTATTTAACCTATAAAAAAACCTGAATCATAATGAGTCAGGTTTCACTTAATATATACTCATGTTACTTTAATATGCTCGTTTCAGCGAGAACTAAAAACTGTCTGCTGGTACACGTACCCAACCTTCCATTAACACTCGCGCACTGCGACTCATGGTTACTTTATTCACTTGCCAGTTATTATCAACACATTGAGTCTCTGCTCCCACTTTTAACGTGCCTGACGGATGACCAAAGGTTACAATCGGTTTGGCACCATTCGCGGCATTGGCAACTAATGTTCCTTCTATGGCGGCAGCCGTACCAATAGCAACGGCAGCAGTGCCCATCATCGCATGATGTAATTTTCCCATAGATAAAGCGCGTACCTGTAAGTCTATTTGATTCGCGGCAATCTGTTTATTACTTGACGTTACATAATCTTGTGCTGGCGCAACAAAAGCAACTTTAGGGGTATGTTGACGAGTAGCCGCTTCACTAATATCGTTTATTAAACCCATTTTTAATGCACCGTAAGCCCTAATAGTTTCAAAACGAGCTAAGGCCGCTTCATCATTGTTAATCGCCTCTTGTAATTCTGTGCCAGTATAGCCAATATCTTCTGCATTTAAGAAGATAGTTGGAATACCTGCTGAAATCATTGTTGCTTGAAAAACACCGATATTTGGCACCTCTAATTCGTCCACTAAGTTGCCTGTTGGAAACATTGCTTCGCTCGGATCAACAGGAGCAACAAATTCAACAGGTACTTCTGCTGCGGGGAAAGTAACGCCATCTAGTTCAAAATCGCCTGTTTCTTGCACTTGTCCATTGGTGATAGGCACGCGCGCGATAATTGTTTTTGAGATGTTTTTTTGCCAAATACGCACAATACAAACACCGTTTTCGGGAATACACTCAGCAGCAATTAAACCTGAACTGATCGCAAAAGACCCCACTGCCGCAGTTAAATTTCCGCAATTACCCGACCAATCAACAAAGGCTTTGTCTATCGCCACTTGACCAAACAAGTAATCAACATCATGATCGGCTTGTTCACTTTTCGCTAAAATGACGGCTTTACTGGTACTTGATGTTGCTCCACCCATACCATCAGTTTGCTTTGCATAAGGATCAGGGCTACCGATCACACGTAATAACAGTTTATCACGCGCTTCACCAGCGACCTGACAACGCTCGGGTAAATCAGTTAAATTAAAAAAAACACCTTTTGAAGTGCCTCCTCGCATATAAGTTGCGGGAATTTTTACTTGTGGTTTGTACACTTGAGAAATTTGAGACACCACATTCTCCTTTATTATTCATTACAAAAATCGATTGAATATGCGTAGAACGCAAGAATTTGGTTAAAGAGCAAGGCGGAAGCACAGAGCTTGTTTTACCAAGTGAGCACTTCCAACGTAGCTATCAAACCAAATAACTAGTTATACGTTTGATTCAAGAAAGTCGTTGGCAAACTTCTGCAATACGCCACCCGCGTTGTAAACGCTGACTTCTTCTGCAGTGTCTAGTCGGCACTTACAAGTAATAGTGACTTGTTCACCTGCGTTTTCACCTTTTTGGCGCGTCATTATAATGATCATTTCACCACCAGGTTGCGGAGTTCCTTCAACATCATAAGTTTCACTGCCATCAATATCGTAAGTATGACGCGTTTCTCCATTAATAAATTCTAATGGTAATACGCCCATACCGACTAAATTAGTGCGATGAATTCGCTCAAAACCTTCAGCAACAATAACTTCAACACCAGCTAAACGTACACCTTTTGCAGCCCAATCACGTGATGAACCTTGACCATAGTCAGCGCCCGCAATAATAATAAGCGGTTGTTTACGCTGCATATAAGTTTCTATTGCTTCCCACATACGCGATTCAATGCCTTCTGGCTCAATACGCGTTAATGATCCTTGCTTAACCTTGCCATTTTCATCACGACACATTTCATTAAACAACTTAGGATTAGCAAAAGTCGCTCGTTGTGCGGTTAAATGATCGCCACGATGGGTTGCGTAAGAGTTGAAATCTTCTTCAGGTAAGCCCATTTTATGCAAATAAGCACCAGCAGCGCTTTCCAACATAATAGCATTTGAAGGTGATAAATGATCCGTGGTGATATTGTCACCCAATACGGCTAACGGACGCATATTTTTCATGGTACGTTCACCAGCAAGCGCACCTTCCCCCTCTTTATTCCAATACGGTGGACGACGAATATAAGTACTCATTTCTCGCCACTCGTATAACGGACTTTCAGCAGGTTCAAACGTACCTAAATCAAACATTGGTGTGTAAACGCTTTTAAATTGCTCAGGTTTAACACTTGCCGCAACAATAGCATCAATTTCAGCATCACTTGGCCAAATATCTTTTAAGGTAATATCATTACCATTTTGATCTTGTCCTAATACATCTTTTTCAATATCAAAACGCATAGTGCCAGCAATGGCATAGGCAACAACTAAGGGTGGTGACGCTAAAAACGCTTGTTTTGCATAAGGGTGAATACGACCATCAAAATTACGGTTTCCTGATAAAACAGCAGTGGTATATAAATCACGCGCCATAATTTCTTGCTGAATTTTAGGATCTAATGCGCCGCTCATACCATTACAGGTAGTACACGCATAACCAACAATACCGAATCCTAACTTTTCCATTTCAGATAATAAGCCAGCATCTTCTAAATAAAGTTTTGCAACTTTAGAGCCCGGTGCAAATGAAGTTTTAACCCAAGGTTTACGCGTTAATCCTAATCCATTTGCTTTACGCGCGACTAATCCTGCGGCAACAACATTGCGAGGATTAGAAGTATTAGTACAACTGGTGATCGCGGCAATAATAACCGCGCCGTCAGGCATTTCGCCTAGTTGCTCTTGTTCTTTACAAGACTTCAAATTTTTTGCAATACCTTTGGCGGCTAACTCAGCGGTAGGTAAACGACGATGTGGATTTGAAGGACCTGCCATATTGCGTGTAACGGTTGATAAATCAAATTCTAAAACACGTTTGTATTCAACATCTTTTAAATCATCTGCCCATAAGCCTGTTTCTTTGGCATAAGTTTCAACTAATGCTACTTGCTCAGGATCACGACCCGTAAGTTTTAAATAATCAATGGTTTGTTCATCAATATAAAACAATCCTGCTGAGGCGCCGTATTCTGGTGTCATATTAGAAATAGTTGCTCTATCACCAATCGTTAACTCTTTTGTGCCTTCGCCAAAAAATTCTAAATAGCTTGAAACCACTTTTTGATCACGTAAAAACTCGGTGATCGCTAAAACCATATCGGTAGCAGTAATGCCTTCATGGCATTTACCGATTAATTTTACACCAATAATATTGGGTAAACGCATCATAGATGGGCGACCAAGCATAACAGTTTCAGCTTCTAAACCACCTACACCAATGGCAATTACACCAAGGGCATCAATATGCGGTGTGTGGCTGTCGGTACCAACACAGGTATCAGGAAAAGCAACTCCGTCACGCAATTGCACAACAGGTGACATTTTTTCTAAATTAATTTGATGCATAATGCCATTACCAGCAGGAATAACATCAACATTTTTAAAGGCAGTTTTTGTCCATTCAATAAAATGAAATCTATCTTCATTACGTCTGTCTTCAATGGCACGATTTTTATCAAAAGCGTCGCTTTCAAAACCGCCATGCTCTACCGCTAACGAGTGATCGACAATTAATTGTGTTGGCACAACAGGGTTAACTTTGGCAGGATCGCCACCTTGATCGGCAATAGCATCACGCAAACCTGCTAAATCAACAAGAGCCGTTTGACCTAAAATATCATGACAAACCACACGAGCTGGATACCAAGGAAAATCTAAGTCTTGTTTACCGTTAATAATTTGTTTTAATGATTCGGTTAAATTTTCGGGATCACAACGGCGTACTAATTGCTCTGCTAATACACGCGAAGTATAAGGTAACTTAGCATAAGCGCCTGATTGAATATTTTCGATGGCTGTTCGGGTATCAAAATAATCAATCGTGAGGCCATTTATTTTAAAACCGGGTAGCGGTTTTCGGTATTCATAATTCATAATTTTTCTCTTTTGTAGGTCGTAGCTTGCTGCAACAATAGTCGTAGCAAACTACATTTACATAGTTATAGATATTGTCGAGCTTAGTTACGCTCATGTCGACCTACAGTCTATCTTTGTGAAATAGGTAAAACCTTACGTGGTTCTGATCCAGTATAATCAGCCGAAGGACGAATAATACGGTTATTAGAACGTTGCTCCATAACGTGTGCTGCCCAACCCGTTAAGCGTGAACAAACAAAAATAGGCGTAAATAATTTAGTTGGAATACCCATATAGTTGTATGTTGATGCGTGGAAGAAATCAGCATTACAAAATAATTTTTTGGTGTCCCACATAAATTCTTCACAAGCGACAGAAATATCATACAGTGACGTATCACCATTTTGTTTAGCCAGTTTTTCAGACCAAGCTTTTATAATAATATTACGCGGATCTGAGGTGCGATAAATAGCATGACCAAAACCCATTATTTTTTCTTTACGAGCAAGCATTGCTGCCATTTGAACTTTGGCATCTTCTGGTGATTTGAATTTTTGGATCATATCCATAGCCGCTTCATTAGCTCCACCATGAAGAGGACCACGTAATGTACCAATAGCACCCGTGATACAAGAGAACATATCAGACAAAGTTGACGCACAAACACGCGCAGTAAACGTTGATGCGTTAAATTCATGTTCAGCATATAAAATTAACGATACATCCATTACTCGTTGATGTTGCTCAGATGGTGACTCTCCATTTAATAGACGTAAAAAATGTCCTGCTAATGACTCTTCAGTTGAAGTACACTCAATTTCTACATTGTCATGTGAAAATTTATACCAATAACACATAATGGCAGGAAATGCGGCTAATAAACGATTGGCAGCACGATGTTGTTGAGTAAAGTCTTCTTCTGGTTCTAAATTACCTAAAAAAGAACAACCAGTGCGCATTACATCCATAGGATGGGCGTTTGCAGGAATGCGCTGTAATACTTCTTTTAATGTTTGCGGTAAATCACGCATGGCAAATAAGTCAGCTTTATAAATGGCTAATTGTTCTTTATTCGGTAATTCGCCATTAAATAATAAGTAAGCCACTTCTTCAAAGGTGGCATTTTCAGCCAAATCAGCAATATCGTAACCACAATAGGTTAAACCACTACCCGATTTACCTACCGTACATAATTTTGTTTCACCAGCGCTTTGACCACGTAAACCTGCGCCGCTTAGTTTCTTGTCTGACATAATTCTTTCCTCATTATTTGATTTTTTATGATCTAGTTATATAAATTAGCTTGTCGTGTCTTATGTGGACTCCCCCTTGTCAACAATAAAAATTAAATTTAAAGAATTAAATGCGAACTTATGTACGAGCTCTAGTTGAGAAGCTATCTCTGGCTCTATGATATTTTCGCGAACGTATTTTCAAATCTCGAAAGCGAGCTCTTTAGACTCTGAGGCACGAACTGAATGAATACGCTGATTTTTATCTTTAATTTT
>WGGB01000258.1 GCA_015491935.1 Alteromonadaceae bacterium | reverse complement strand
CGTTCTTTTATTTTTAATTCTATTATTAGCCGTCGAATAGAACTTGGTTATTTTAATCAATTAATGTGTGGCGATGCCTGTATGTTGCACGGTTCGCAAACTGTTTTTAAAGTTGATGAACTCTCCGAAGAATTAAGACAACGTTTAGCCGAACATGATATTGATATTACCGCATCTATGTGGGGTGCAGGCGAATTGATGACTCAGTTTGATGCTTTGGCATTAGAGCAAAGTGTTGGAAGACAATTTCTTGAATTATGTCAAGGATTAGCGGATTTAGGATTAAAACAAGAGCGTCGTAATATTCGTTTAGTGCCTAGTAATGCTGACTTTACCATTGGCAATGACGATGGCGGTGATGATTGTGTTACTTTGCACTTTACCTTGCCTGCTGGCAGTTATGCCACCACTGTGCTGAAAGAGTTAGTGAATTATCGAGATATGACCGAACGCGTAAGAGTTGACTTTAGTGATGATAAACCGCTAGAGAAACTGGCCTCAGCAAAACGTAAAGCGAGCATATTAACAAAAGACACAAAAGCTTCGCAAAGTAGAGAAACTAAAAATGCTAATGCTTATCATACTAATATTGGGAATAAACCTCATGTTAAAACTAGCACTAAAGTTGATTCAACAATAGGTGTCGCTGAACAGCCAGCAAAAATGCGTATTTTATTGAGCAATGATGATGGCGTACACGCACTTGGTATTAAAGTACTTTATCAAGAGTTAAGTAAATTTGCCGACGTTATGGTAGTGGCTCCTGATAGGAATTGTAGTGGGGCAAGTAATTCTTTAACGCTATTAAACCCCTTACGAATACATACGCTAGATAACGGGTTTATTTCGGTTAACGGTACACCAACTGATTGCGTACAATTAGGTATTAGTCAATTAATGAAGCCAATGCCTGATTTAGTGGTAGCAGGCATTAATAAAGGTGAAAATTTAGGTGATGATGTTATTTATTCAGGCACAGTTGCCGCAGCGACAGAAGGTCGGCACATGGGAATGCCCGCAATTGCTGTTTCTTTAGTCGGTAAACATGAAAGACATTATCAAACGGCAGCCGTAGTTGCTGCTAAATTTATTCAACGCTTGCAAAATCATCCGTTAGAACATGATCAAATTATTAATATTAATGTACCCGACGTTGAACTATCACAATTACAAGGCTTTGAAGTCACACGCTTAGGTAATCGCCATAAAGCTGATACTATGCGTAAAATGCAAGACCCGTGGCAGCGTGATATTTATTGGTATGGCACGCTTGGTCATAAATTTGATGCTGGTGATGGTACCGACTTTAATGCCGTGGCAAATAATAAGGCTTCTATCACACCAATAACGGTTGATATGACCGCATACAAAAGTATGAAAAATATGAAAAAATGGTTAAGTGAACTTTCTTTGTAAATCTTAATTCATTTGCCATATTTTATAAGCAAAATATTAAACTTAAAAACGAGAAAAAGTAGAATACAATGGTAGGTAAATCAATCCGTAGTGGTGAGCTATTAGCGCAAAAATTGGCTAACGAAGGTATTAAAAATCAATTAGTATTGCAAGCTATTGCGAAAACGCCAAGACACTTATTTGTGCCTGAAATATTGGCACATAAAGCTTATGATAATACGGCCTTGCCAATAGGGCAGGGACAAACCATCTCTCAACCTTATATTGTCGCCAGAATGTCAGAATTATTGCTCGCCAATGGCAGTGTTGATACCATTTTAGAAGTAGGAACTGGCTCGGGTTATCAAACCGCCATTTTAGCGCAACTATCCACTAAAGTATTTTCTGTTGAACGTATTAAAACTTTACAATGGCAAGCAAAACGTCGTTTACGTGCGATGAATTTACATAATGTTTCAATGAAACACGGTGATGGTTGGCAAGGTTGGCAGTCAAAATCACCATTTCAAGCCATTATTGTGACAGCCGCACCTAATCAAGTACCGCAAGCATTATTACAACAATTAACCGATGGTGGTCGTTTAGTGATCCCTGTGGGTGAACAAGCGCAAATCTTAAAAGTTATAACTCGCCAAGGAGATAGCTTTAGTGAACAACAAATTGAAGCAGTACGTTTTGTGCCTTTAGTACAAGGCTCCTTATTGTGAACAGATCTTTTCTTAATCTTTATAAAAATAATCAGAGGAAATAAAATTGAAGTTATTTTCAAGTATTTATCAATGGACAATGCGTTGGGCAAAACATAAGTTTGCACCACACGCTTTAGCCCTATTAACTTTTGCAGAATCAGTCTTTTTTCCTGTTCCTCCTGATGTATTGTTAGCACCAATGGTATTAGCTAAACCAGAACGAGCATGGCGTTATGCAGCCTTAACGACTACGGCATCTGTTATAGGTGGCATAGTTGGTTATTGGTTAGGCTACTCTTTTTTTGAGCCATTAATTCAACCAATTATAATTGATTTAGGCTATCAGGCTAAATTTGATCAAATAGTAACATGGTTTGGCGAATGGGGTATTTGGGTCGTTTTTCTTGCTGGCTTTTCACCGATCCCTTATAAATTATTTACGCTAAGTGCTGGCTTTTTACACATGGCATTTTTGCCCTTTGTATTGGTTTCGTCTATTGGGCGTGGTATGCGCTTTTTTTTAGTCGCAGGATTAATGCACTGGGGCGGTGCAGCAATGGAAGAAAAATTGCGAAAATGGATTGATATTATAGGTTGGGGGGTTGTTGTTTTGATCATTCTCGCTTATTTTATAATGCGTTAGTATTTTATTGCTCAGATCAAATTATTTAAGGAAAACAATAATTTTGTTGAAATTAATAAAAATTAGTTTTTATTGTTGTTTAGTTTTTATTATTTCAGCTTGTTCAAGCCGACATACTCCTGCTCCTATTATTGATATTCAAAGCTCCCAGCAACTGAATCAAAAAAATCGCAATAGCATTAAAGCAAGCCAATATATAGTACAAAAAGGGGAAACTCTTTACTCAATTGCATGGCGAGCGAATAGTGATGTGCGTACCTTGGCAAAACTAAATAAAATGCGCGCGCCATATAATATTTTCCCCGGACAAAAAATATTTTTAAGTGCAAAATCAAGCAAAGTCAATAAGAGTAATAGCTACAGTAAAAAGTGGAATAAAAGCTCTGGTACGACCTCGAAAAGAGTGCATAAAAAAGCACTTGCACTGAATAAAAAGCAGGCGTATGGTAAAAAAGTAAGCAGTAAAAAATTAAGCAAAAGCAAGGGAGCCAAGGTAAGCCGTTTTTCTCAAAAAATAAGAAAATGGCGTTGGCCAGCGCAAGGTAAGGTTATTGCAAAATTTTCAACCGCTACACAAGGTAATAAAGGAATTGATATTGCAGGGCAACGAGGTAATAAAATTGTTGCTACCGCTGCGGGTAAAGTTGTTTATGCCGGAAATGCATTACGTGGTTATGGTAATTTAATTATCATAAAACACAATGATGATTATCTTAGTGCTTATGCTCATAATGACCGTATATTGGTCAAAGAACAACAAGTCGTCAAAGCGGGTGATTTAATTGCTAAAATGGGAAACACTGACGCTCAAAGACCTATGCTTCATTTTGAAGTTCGCTTTCGAGGAAAGTCGGTAAACCCATTGAAGTACTTACCGAGAAAATAACATTAATTAAATCTCAATATAGAGGTAATTGGAGCCATCGTGAATATTTAATTTGAATTATGTAATGCTAAAACGGGAGAAGTAGCATGAAAAAACAACAACAAAAAAACATTAGTGATAATGAGTTAGTTAGTAATATAGCTTTAATTGATGATGGAGTAACGAGCAAAAAAAGTAGTGTTAAAGTAAGTAAAAAAACTAAGGAAGAGTCTTCATCAAGTTTAGATCCTACGCAAATCTATTTAAGTGAAATAGGTGCCTCGCCATTACTAACGGCGGAAGAAGAAGTTTATTTTTCTCGTTTATCTTTAAAAGGTGACGAACCATCCCGTAAACGTATGATTGAAAGTAATTTACGTTTAGTTGTAAAAATTGCTCGAAGATATAATAACCGTGGCTTACCACTATTAGATTTAATAGAAGAAGGTAATTTAGGTTTGATCCGTGCTGTTGAAAAGTTTGATCCTGAGCGTGGTTTTAGGTTTTCTACCTACGCGACTTGGTGGATAAGGCAAACAATAGAGCGTGCGATTATGAACCAAACACGTACTATTCGCCTACCGATTCATGTTGTTAAAGAATTAAATATTTATTTACGTGCTGCCAGAGAATTGATCCAAGAATTAGATCATGAACCTACCGCTGAAGATATTGCACAAAAACTCGATAAACCCGTAGAAAGTGTTACTAAAATGCTGCGTTTGAATGAACGTATTACGTCGGTAGATACTCCTTTTGGTGGTGAATCTGACAAAGTATTATTAGACGTTATTCCTGATGAAAAAGGTGGCGGCCCTGAAACTAACTTACAATCTGACGATATGAAACATAGTATCGTGCATTGGTTAGAAGAACTAAACTCTAAACAACGTGAAGTACTTGCGCGTCGCTTTGGTTTACTTGGCTATGAAGCGGCAACTTTAGAAGATGTTGGGGCTGAAATTGGTTTAACGCGTGAACGGGTACGCCAAATTCAAGTGGAGGCATTAAAACGGTTACGAGATATGCTAAGTCATCAAAATTTATCAATAGAAACTATTTTTGAAGTCACTTGTTAATCTTTATATTAGAGTTTTATTAATCGTGCTTTAAAGATTTATACCGCAGCAGAAACCATTTAAAATGCCTGTACAGGCATTTTAAATGGTTTTTTTATGGATGTAAGCTATCGTTTCTATTGCTATCTATCCCTATCATTCTAATGAAGATCAGGCGCTGCCGTAATAATTAAGCTATTTGCTGTGTTTACACAAAAACGGCTAAAGCTCATCTTTTAAGCTAAATAATAATTCTAATGCTTGCCTTGGCGTTAACTCATTAACATCAACCGCTTTTATTTTCTCCACCATAGGATGTTCACCACTGTCAAAAGAAAGTTGTTGAAATTTGTTATCTGCTGGCGTTGGTATAGCTGTGGCAACTGACGGTACTTGTTGTTGTTCTAACTCGGCTAAACGTTGTTTTGCCCGTGTAACTACTGCTTTAGGAACACCCGCTAACAGGGCAACCTGTAAACCAAAGCTTTTACTGGCAGCACCTTCTTGTACTGTGTGCATAAAAATGATTTTATCATCATGTTCTACGGCATCTAAATGCACATTGGCTAAGCTGTCTATTTGCTCCGCCAGTAGCGTTAACTCAAAGTAATGGCTAGCAAATAAGGTAAAGGCTTTAATTTTACTCGCCAGCATTTCGGCACACGCCCACGCTAGCGACAAGCCGTCGTAAGTGCTAGTTCCTCGGCCAATTTCATCAAGTAAAACCAAACTTTTATCGGTAGCATTATGTAAAATATTGGCGGTTTCGGTCATTTCTACCATAAAAGTAGAACGACCGCTGGCTAAATCATCTGATGCCCCAATGCGGGTAAAGATGCGATCAACAATGCCAATGGTGGCATCGCTTGTGGGTACATAACAACCAATATGTGCGAGTAATACAATTAACGCTGTTTGGCGCATATAAGTTGATTTACCGCCCATATTAGGGCCAGTAATAATTAACATTTTTCGACTATTTGATAACACCACAGGATTAGCAATAAAACTGTTGTTATCCATTTGTTCTACCACAGGATGACGACCTGCTTGGATGTCGATGCCCGCTTCTTCTGTTAATGTTGGTTTTGCATAATTTAAGCTTATGGCGCGCTCGGCAAAGGTATTTAGTACATCAAACTCGGCTAATGTTTCGGCTAATGTTTGTAAGTTAGCGAGTTGTGGTAATATTTTATCGAATAATTCTTCATATAAACGTTTCTCTAACGCTAAAAATTTACTTTGTGCGCTGAGTACTTTTTCTTCATGCTGTTTTAACTCGTCGGTGATATAGCGCTCATTATTTTTTAATGTTTGCCGACGAATGTAATGATCAGGCACTTGAGCTGTTGACGCTTTGCCTATTTCAATAAAAAAGCCATGGACGCGGTTATAACCAACTTTTAAGCTTGCAATACCGGTAGTTTCTTTCTCACGTTCTTCAAGCTGCGCTAAAAAATCAGTGGCACCTTGACTGAGATCCCGTAAGACATCTAATTCTTCGTTATAACCTGGTGCGATAACGCCACCGTCACGAATAAGTACCGGTGGGTTTTCAATAATAGCCTGCGCGAGTAATTGCTCAATCTCTGGCATGGGCTGGCAAGCCGTTAATAGTTTTTGTAATGAAGGCGCATTATCAACAAAGTTATCAGCGTTGGTTAAGTTTTGTAATAAAGGTAATTGTTGTAAACCCATGCGCAGACGAGCAAAATCACGAGGCCTAGCACTACGTAAAGCAATACGCGCGACGATACGTTCAATATCACCAATAGGTTTTAATAAGGGTTTTATTTCATCGTTAAGATCATTGGCAATAATTTCACTCACCGTATTTAAGCGTTGATTTAGCACTTTTATATCGCGCAGCGGATAGTGCAACCAACGTTTTAATAAGCGCGAGCCCATCGGGGTAGCCGTGGTATCAAGCACACTCGCGAGTGTATTAGTTGTTCCACCTTGTAAATTATGAGTGAGTTCAAGGTTGCGTCTGGTTGCTGCATCTAAGACAACGGCGTTATTATTTGACTCATAGGTAATAGCACGAATATGGGGCAATGCCATGCGTTGAGTGTTATTAACATACTGCATTAAACAACCTGCCGCCATTAAACCAAGTGGATAAGCAGCTACTCCAAATCCTGTTAATTCTTTTGTGCCAAACTGTTGATTTAATAAAGTATTAGCTGTTGCCAAATCAAAATCCCAATCAGGACGACGACGTGTTCCTTGGCGTTTTGAGAATAATTCACTATGTTCAAAAGACTCTGCGTAGAGTAATTCTGCGGGGGCTAAACGCTCAATGTCAGCTTGTAATTGTTCTACTGTATTGCATTGCGATAAAACAAAGCGACCGCTACTAATATCTAAATGTGCTAAACCAAACTCATCTTTGCTGTGACTAATAGCAACAATTAAATTGTCTTGCTTATCAACTAATAAGGCTTCTTCACTAATAGTACCAGGAGTAACAATGCGTACTACTTTACGTTCAACAGGCCCTTTGCTAGTCGCTGGATCGCCAATTTGTTCGCAAATAGCAACCGATTCACCTAATTGCACTAACTTAGCTAAATAATTATCGACAGCATGATAAGGCACTCCCGCCATAGGAATAGCATTACCACCCGTTTTACCACGCGCAGTTAATGAAATATCTAATAGTTGTGAGGCTTTTTTTGCATCATCAAAAAATAATTCATAAAAATCCCCCATGCGATAAAAAACTAATAAATCGGGAAATTCAGCCTTAATGGTTAAATACTGGCGCATCATCGGGGTGTGTTGTGTTAAATTTGTCATAATTCTACTGTGCTTTTTGTTGTTATGTCTTTTATTTTGAATAGGTTACCTGTAAAGGTGAGCCATTGTGGTATTAATTGAAATTTCATAAAACCTCAGGTGATTGTGTTTTTTAGTGTAGGTTTTAGTGTAGGTTTTTATTTTTCATCTTCTTTCTATTCTAAAAACCTACACTTATTATAAAATATCTTATATTATGTCAATGATACTTTGAATAGAAAATTAGGGCTACATTTGTGAGTAATATAAATATGCAGAAAGAAAAAAAAGCATTAAATGCTACTTCTATAAAAGCCATGAAACCTACAGATAAAGACTTTTCG
>WGGB01000257.1 GCA_015491935.1 Alteromonadaceae bacterium | reverse complement strand
AAATAATTAAGCTTGCACAGCACCATAAAATCACCGTATTACTAATGAATATACATATTCCACCTAATTATGGCCCTCGTTACAGTCAATTATTTACTGATATCTTCCAACAACTTGCCACAGAAAACAACATTACACTAATGCCCTTCTTCATGGATAAAATAGCCATTAAACCATCATTAATGCAAAACGATGGTCTTCATCCAAATAAAAAAGCACAACCGCTTATTGTCCAGTTTATAGCGCAACATCTAATAGCACTAAAGCCTAAAACCTAAAATCAAGAACCTAAAATTTAGGCATAAAAAAACCGACATCTATTGTCGGTTATTTTATTTCACGTATCACTTCGAATGAAAATATTCAAAAAAAGTGGTATCCCTAAGGGGATTCGAACCCCTGTTACCGCCGTGAAAGGGCGGTGTCCTAGGCCTCTAGACGATAGGGACACAAAAAACGCTTGCGAAACATTGTTTCGTTTTTTTGTGTTGGCGAACGCTGAGCTTGCGAGACTGAGCGACATTAAACCTACATAGTAATCCTATTTAGTATTTTGCAGTTAATGCCCTACTTTACCTAAACCTAAATAAAGAAGTGGCATCCCTAAGGGGATTCGAACCCCTGTTACCGCCGTGAAAGGGCGGTGTCCTAGGCCTCTAGACGATAGGGACACAAAAAACGCTTACGAAACATTGTTTCGTTTTTTTGTGTTGGCGAACGCTGAACCTGCGAAGCTGAGCGACATCATTTCTACAAAAAACATTCACGAAACATTGTTTCGTTTTTAACAATTCTTTTATCGTTCAAAATAAAACAATTGCTTAAAGTATGGTGGAGCTATGCGGGATCGAACCGCAGACCTCTTCGCTGCCAGCGAAGCGCTCTCCCAGCTGAGCTATAGCCCCAAGTGATTAACCGCTGACCTAATAGCAATCAATAACTTGATAATTTTGTTTAAATAACAAATTAAATGTTAGATAAAAGTGCTTTTACAAATAAACTTGGTACTTGTTGAAAGCGAGGCGCATTCTAAGCACAGCCCGCTAAACTGTCAACCTTTTATTTAAATATTAAGGGAATTATTTCATCTTTATTCTATACATTACAACTTATGATTACTAAACAGCCAAATAGGTTGTTTTTTAACTTATTAATTGCATTTAATCATACGCTTATAAAAAGAATAGCAAAAAATAACTTATCACTTTAAATAAGTTTTTTGGCTAATCAAACACTTAATTAAATAATACCGAGTTGAGAACTATTATTAGACTTTATCTTTCGCTTTTATAGGCGTATCATTTTAATAAGATTTCAAGCAATTACCCTATTCTGTATGCAATTAGAAAAACTTAATGTTGTCGCCATCGGTGGTGGTCATGGTTTAGGTAAAGTGCTATCCAGTTTATCTTTTCTAGATAAACAACTCACAGGTATTGTTACTACAACCGATAATGGTGGTTCTACTGGCCGTTTACGCAAACACACTAGTTCGATTGCTTGGGGGGATTTACGTAACTGTTTAACCCATTTAGTTGACAAAAAATCTATTGGTAATAAGTTATTTGATTTTCGTTTTAATGGTCCAAATGAATTAAATGGTCATAACCTTGGTAACTTAATCTTATATGCCTTAGCTCAAATTCACACACATCCACTAGAATCTATTGATTTAGTCAGGCGTTTATTACGCGTTAAAACCCGCGTACTACCTATGTCTGAAACACCAACCGATCTTATGGCTTTTTATCCTCAAGGGCGATGTCGTGTTGGCGAATTATCGGTTGATGAAATGCCTATTGTGCCTGAAAATTTAATTTTAGCGCCAACGGTAAAGTCATTAAAACCTTGTGTAGAAGCGATTGCAAATGCTGACTTAATAATTTTGGGCCCTGGGAGTTTTTTTACCAGCGTGATGCCTCCGCTTTTAGTGAGAGATATTTCTAATGCCCTAAAAAATAGACGTGGTCATTGCATTTTCCTTGAAAATATCATTCCAGAGCGAAGTCCTGCGGCAAAACTCTCACTTGATGAAAAATTAGTTTGGATAGAAAATAATATTGGTTGCTTACCTATAGATACGGTGATCAGCCAAGATAAAACACTATCATCTTCTATGGTAAACGTAATTTATGAACCATTATCTAATGATGTTACACCACATTATCACGATAGTGATTTGTTAGTTAACGCATTGCAAAAATACATTAATGAGATAAATACAAGCACTAAAAATGCTAAAATAGTTAATTTATAAATAAAACATCCATTATTTATTTATAAAAAAATCAACGACTAAAAAACTTAACAATCATCTTCGCTAATACGACTTGCCACGGCTCCCGACTGCCCTTTATATTTAGCATCATCACGTTTATTGTATGGACGCTCTGCACTAGCAGACATAGTTTCAAAATTAAGCGCGGCAATTTTCATTTTAGGACGCAAAGCCAATGGCAGTTTACCACTGTTATAAAATTCTAATACTATTTGCCCTGACCAACCGGGATCAATACGATGCGCCGTAACATGCACCATTAAGCCTAAACGCGCCAAAGAAGATCGTCCATCTAACCATCCGACGATATTATCGGGCAAAGTCACCGATTCATAGGTAACGGCTAATGCCAATTCTCCAGGGTGTAAAAAAAAAGCTTCGCCATCGGCAATAACAATTTCTTCACTCATCACCGCATTCATGGCTTGTTGCACTTCACCTTTTGGTGCCGCCAAATCAATATAAGGCACAGTATGATCTTTAAAAACACGAAATTCATTACCTAAGCGAATATCGACACTCACACCTGAAATCATTGAACTATCAGGTGTTGGTGAAATTTTAATTTGTTCATCGCGAAGACTTTGTTCTATATCTTTATCGCACAATCTCATGTTATTTCTTCTGTTATTTGTTTATTTTGGGTATTTATACTGTCTAGTTTTACTAAAACCTTCATACAGAGGCTGAAACAAGTTCAGCATAATTGCTTAACTGCCATTCTGATGCAGGTCATCTTTTATTTTCAGTATTAATAAGTAAAAATCACAGTACTTTAATCGCTATTTCAGCGGTTTGTGGACTACGAACATCAAGCTTGTTATAAAGCTGAGCACCAAGTTTACGTGCTATTTTACGGTACATTTGCGCTAAATCGCTAGTGCTATTTTCAACTAAGCAAGATTTACCTAAATCGGCATCTTGGCGAATAGTAATATCTAATGGCAATTTACCTAACAAACACGTGTTATATTGCTCTGCAATATCTTCACCACCGTCTTGACCAAACAAAGCAGATTGATGACCACAATTTTCACACAAGTGATAACTCATATTTTCAATCACACCAAGTACGGGCACTTTCACTTTATTAAACATAGCAATACCTTTAACGGCATCAGCTAAGGCCAAATCTTGCGGTGTAGTAATAACTACAGCGCCAGCAACAGGCACTTTTTGCGCTAAGGTTAATTGAATATCGCCTGTGCCGGGCGGCATATCAACAATTAAATAATCTAATTGCGGCCATGCAGTTTCATTAAGTAATTGATTAAATGCAGAACTTGCCATTGGCCCACGCCAAACAGTCGCATCATCTTCTGCGACCAAAAAACCAATACTCATAGCATATAAACCTTGAGCATTTAATGGCGTTAAATTTTTACCATCGCTTGACGTGGGTTTTATGCCTTTTAGCCCTAATAGCGTTGGTATGGATGGACCGTAAATATCAGCATCTAAAATGCCAACACTCGCGCCTTCAGCGATTAATGCATAGGCTAAATTAACCGCAGTAGTTGATTTACCAACACCACCTTTGCCTGACGCTATGGCAATAATATTGCTGATATTTTTTATTTCGTGTTGACGAATCGGTGTTATCGCTAATTCAATATTAAATTTTACTTTAATATTTAAGCTTGTCGATAAAGTCTCGGCTAAGACAGATAACTCTCCAGCACAAGGAAACGGCATCACTAAATCAACAATAACGCCCTTTTTATTCATCGTGATCTTATGCTTAATGCAAACCGTTAAAATACTATCGATAAAAAGTTCAGAACGATAATTTTTTAAACTATCGAGTATGATTTCTTGTGTAGTACCTAACTCTGAACTTGGGTAAGCATGGCTACTTTGCTTACCACTGTGGCTCATTTCACCCTTGATGTTTTTATCAAGCTGTGACTGTTTTTTTCGAGAAAATAATTGTTTAAACAAAATCTTGCCTTATTTTTAAAGCTAAAAAAAGAAACTAAAAACTAAACTAAAAATAGAGATGAAAAACATCGCTAAATTTTGTATCATTCGCCCCACAATTACCATCAATATTATGTATAAATTCATGTCTGCAACTAAGTCTTCTGAAAAGATAACCACAATTTCATCAACATCAGCTGATAACAAGCGCAAAATACTTGTTACTTGTGCTCTACCTTATGCCAATGGTTCAATTCACTTAGGGCATTTATTAGAACATATTCAAACCGATATTTGGGTTAGATTTCAACGAATGCGCGGTCACGAAACCTATTTTGTTTGTGCCGACGATGCCCACGGCACGCCGATTATGCTTAAAGCACAAGAACTTGGCGTAACGCCAGAAGATATGATCGCAGGTGTTCGCGAAGAACACATGGCAGACTTTAATGACTTTTTAATTAGCTTTGACAATTACCATTCTACTCACACTGAAGAAAATCAGTTTTTTGCTAGCCAAATTTATAATCGTTTGCATGCTAAAGGTCATATTAAAACGCGTGTTATCTCACAATTATATGATGAAGAAAAAGGTATGTTTTTACCCGATCGCTTCGTAAAAGGTACTTGTCCGAAATGTAAAGCGGAAGACCAAAACGGTGACAGCTGTGACGTTTGTGGCGCAACGTATTCACCCACTGAAGTTATAAACCCACGTTCTGTGGTTTCAGGTTCAACACCCGTAATGCGTGATTCTGAACATTACTTTTTTGACTTGCCAGCATTTGAAGGAATGTTAAAAGAGTGGATCCACAGTGGTACATTGCAAAGTGAAATGGCCAATAAACTTAACGAATGGTTTGAGCAAGGCTTAAATCAATGGGATATTAGTCGTGATGCGCCCTACTTTGGTTTTGAGATCCCTAATGCTCCGGGTAAATATTTTTACGTCTGGTTAGACGCGCCTATTGGCTACATGGGGAGTTTTAAAAACCTATGTGACAAAAAAGGTATTGATTTTGATAGCTTTTGGAGCAAAGACTCTGACGCTGAGCTTTATCACTTTATTGGTAAAGACATTCTATATTTTCACAGTTTATTTTGGCCTGCCATGTTAGACGGTGCCGATTATCGCAAACCAACCGCAGTAAATGTGCATGGTTTTGTCACCGTAAATGGCGCAAAAATGTCTAAATCTAAAGGCACCTTTATTAAAGGGCGTACTTATTTAGAACATTTAAACCCTGAATACTTACGCTACTATTATGCCGCAAAATTAACCCATCGCATTGACGATTTAGATTTAAATCTTGAAGACTTTGCCCAGCGAGTAAACTCTGACTTAGTGGGGAAAGTGGTTAATATAGCCTCGCGTTGTGCTAGTTTTATCACTAAACGCTTCGACGGTATGCTTTCAGCCAATATTGATGATCAGGCTTTAGCTGATGAAGTCATGCAAGCTGGCGACAGCATTGCTAGCCATTATGAAAATCGTGATTTTTCGCGCGCAATGCGTGAAATAATGGCGCTTGCCGATAAAGTTAATGAATACATTGCGGTAAAAGAACCTTGGCAGTTAATTAAAGATGAAAGTAAACAAGCAGAAGTACAAGATATTTGTTCTTTAGGTATTAACTTATTTCGTACACTCATGATTTACTTAAAGCCCGTATTACCAAAACTTGCACAAAGTACAGAAACCTTTTTAAATGACGAACTATTATGGGAAGGCCACAAAGTATTGTTAACTGATCATAAAATCAATAAATTTAAAGCGTTATTACAACGTGTTGATATGGATAAAATTAATGCCATGGTTGATGCCTCTAAAGAAAACCTCCAAGCTAAAACAACGGCTAAAAAAGACAGTTCAAAAGCCAACAATGCTACGCCTACAAAAGCGGAAATAGAGCCAATAGCCGATGAAATTCAATTTGAAGATTTTGCCAAAATTGACTTACGTATTGCTAAAATTGTTAAAGCTGAACACGTTGAAAAAGCCAATAAACTACTTCGTTTAGAATTAGATATTGGCGGTGAAACTCGTCAAGTATTTGCCGGCATTAAATCCGCTTATCAGCCAGAAGATATTGAAGGCAAGCTTACTGTGATGGTAGCAAATTTAGCACCACGTAAAATGCGCTTTGGACTGTCAGAAGGCATGGTGTTAGCCGCAGGTCCTGGCGGTAAAGACTTATGGATATTAAATCCAGATGACGGCGCACAACCTGGTATGCGTGTTAGCTAGCTTAGCAATGCCAAAATAAAGCGGTTATTATTTTTATAATAACCGCTTTTTTAATAGCACTTGTACTCTATTATTAGGTAAAAATATGAAAAAAATAATCGCTCGCTTGTTATCAATTAGCTTATTAACATCCATTATATTCGCTAACCAAGCCGTTGCTAATAACAACTTTCTTAATAGCCATTTAATTAATAAAGACACTCATTGCCAACAAAATTGTACTTTAGTTATTTTAGCGGACAGTGATAATAAATTTACCCTTATTAATCAACAAAGAGCTGAGCAACGCTTTTCTCCTTTTTCCACCTTTAAAATTGCCAGTTCACTGATCGCTCTAGATTTAGGCATAGTAAAAAACATTCAACAACCCTTAACTTTTGATGTGAATAAATACCCTATTCAATCATGGTGGCCACAACACTGGTATAAGACACCGTTAACATTAACTAAAGCCTTTGAATATTCAGCAGTACCTATTTATCAACAAATTGCCAGTAAAATTGGCAGCATAAAAATGCAACACTATGTCAATCGCTTTAATTATGGTAATAAAAACATAAATGACCATATTGATAGCTTTTGGCTGAATGAAGCCCTTAAAATTTCAGCGAAAGAACAAGTCCTCTTTTTGCAAAAAAGCTATCATCATCAACTTGGCTTAAAAGAAAAAACCTATCAGCAATTAAAGCATATAATGCTGGTAGAACAAACGGATAACTATAAACTTTATGTAAAAACAGGTACAGGTCATATTCATAAAAATGAAGTTATTGGCTGGTATGTGGGTTATGTGGAAAACGCTCAAGGAGTGTATTTTTTTGCTTTAAATATGAGTGCTGCTAAATTTTCAGCAGTAACCAAAAGTAGAATTAACATCACTAAATATTATTTGAAACAAGCAGGAATAGTATAATTATGATCTATATTAATAAAATAAAAAAACAGTTATTGACTGTGGTAACTTTACTCTGTATTTTTTTATTACTCAGTAGTTGTACTAACTATACTTTTTCAACCAATATTGATAAACAAAATTTCACTAACTACTTTGCTGTCGGAGCCGTTACCGTTTATAAAAGTGATGCTCAATTACCTGCATTTAAAAATTATATTGGCATGGTTGATGGCGAAGCTTGTCAAGCAAAACAGAATGATGCGCCAGCCACTAAAAGTGATGCCCGTACCGCTGCACGTAAAAAAGCTTATAAAATAAAAGCAAACGCTGTGGTATTTACAGGGTGTGCCACAAGTCAAACAAAACAATGCCAACAATTAATCATTTGTTATGCAAAAGCTTACCACGTAAAAAATTAACAATATGAACAATAATGACCTTAAAAAGAGCGACCTTATAAATAACGACCTTGTTAATCATAGCTACCAGTTCAGCGCTATCGGCACCATAAAATCGCCCTATCAAGAAAAATTTGCCATACCAAGACAACCCAATTTAGTGACGGCCGCTAAAGGAGAAATTGTTTTACAAGGAAAAGCGAACAATAGTGAGTTATTACGAGGTATTGAACAATTTAGCCATCTTTGGCTAATTTTTGTGTTTAATGGCACTGTTCAACAAGGTTGGAAACCATTAGTTAGACCACCACGTTTAGGCGGTAATGAAAAAATGGGCGTATTGGCAACGCGTTCGACATTTCGTCCTAATCCTATTGGTATGTCAGTCGTGAAACTAGAAGGTATTGAAACAGATAATAGTGGAAAACAAGCAAATATTTTGCATATCTCAGGGCTAGATCTACTTAACGGCACCCCTATTTTAGATATAAAACCCTATATTCCCTACAGTGATGCCTTACTCGATGCGCAAGCTGGGTTTGCACAACAAGCACCACAAACATTGCTAACGGTCAAATTTAGTCAAATGGCTATAAATCAGTTAGCCGAATTAGAGCAAAAGATAAAGCTAACACAAGCACAGCCCGAACTTAAATTACTTATTGAACAAGTGTTAGCCCAAGATCCTCGTCCAGCGTATAAACGCACCAAAATGGACGATAAAGTGTACGGTATGGCATTGTACGATCTTAACATTCAATGGAAAATGCAGTCGCTTACGCAAGTAAAAGTAATTACTATTAACCCTGTTGTTTAAATACCAACACATTAAAAAGCAAACGTATTGCAATGAGCTGTCCGTTAATCGCCAGCTTTCTAACAACACGACTATTAAACTTGAGTTAATATTTCTACAAAATTTAAGGTTTTTTGAATGAATAAAAATACCGCAACATTAGAGCTTATTTTACTGGCGGCTATTTGGGGCGCTTCTTTTTTATTTATGCGTATCGGTAGCCCCGAATTCGGTCCAATATTATTTATGACCTTACGCACCGCCATTGCCAGTTTATTTTTATTACCACTTGTTTATTTAAAAAAACAGCAAGACTGCTTAAGTCATCATTGGGGAAAAATATTTCTTGGCAGTTTAGTTAATACCGCGATCCCTTTTGTGTTATTTGGTTATGCTACGTTAAGCTTATCAGCTGGGGTTACCTCTATTTTAAATGCCACCACACCAATGTTTGCCGCAATAATTGCCTTTTTTTGGTTTAAAGACCGTTTAAATATAATTAGCATTATTGGTTTAATCGTCGGTTTTTTAGGGGTCTATATATTAATGTTTGATAAGCTATCAAGCCAGAACACACTCGTACTACTACCAACATTAGCCGTTTTAGGCGCCACTTGTTGTTATGGCATTGGCGCAAACTACACCAAACATTACTTAGGCGATATAAAACCGCTCGCATTGGCTGCGGGTACTCAAATAACCGCGACACTAGCACTATTACCTTTCGCATTATTTTATTTTCCGGAAAAATTCCCTAGTAGCGAGGCTATAAATTCAGTGTTAATGCTCGGCGTATTATGTACAGGTATTGCCTATGTGATATTTTTTCGTTTAATTGCGAATTTGGGGCCAGCAAAAGCGGTATCGGTAACTTATTTGATCCCTGCTTTTGGTTTGTTTTGGGGAGCTATTTTTTTACATGAACAAATTACTCCATGGATAATACTCGGCAGTTGCTTTATATTATTAGGTGTTGGTCTGACCACAGGAGTGATCGGGCAAATTTTCAAACCAATATTGACCAAAAAACAAGTAAGATAATAATTATTATTGATACAAAAAAATAACAAAAGGAAATACGTATGTCTCATAACTCGTCTTTATTTACCCCTTTTACAAGTAAAAAGCTCAGTTTAAAAAACCGCATTGTAATGGCGCCAATGACACGAACATTTTCTCCGGGTAATGTGCCAAATGCTAAAGTTGTCGAATATTACCAACGTCGTGCAGCTGGAGATGTTGGCTTAATCATTAGTGAAGGCACGTGTATAAATCATAAGGCTGCAAACGGCTACGCTAATGTGCCTTTTTTTTATGGTGAGAAAGCGCTTGCTGGTTGGAAAAAAGTGGTTGATGCAGTACATCTTGCTGGTGGTAAAATTGCACCACAACTTTGGCATGTTGGTGGTATAAGAAGACCAGGTACGGAGCCTGATGAAAATGTAGTGGGTTACAGCCCTTCAGGTATGGCAATGCCAAATAAAGTTACTGGTCATGCAATGACACAAGAAGATATTAATGACGTAGTACAAGCTTTTGCCCAAGCTGCGCTGGATGCCAAAAATCTTGGTTTTGATGCCATTGAATTGCATGGCGCACACGGTTATTTAATTGATCAGTTTTTTTGGCAAGGTACCAATATACGCGATGATAAATATGGCGGTAGTTTAAAAAACAGAAGCCAATTTGCCGTTGAAGTGATCACTGCCGTTCGTAAAGCGGTTGGTGACGATTTTCCAATAATATTTAGATATTCGCAATGGAAACAACAAGAATACAGCGCTCGTTTGGTCGATACACCAGAACAATTAGCTGAATTTTTACAGCCCTTAGTCGATGCGGGTGTTGATATTTTTCATTGTAGTACGCGTCGTTTTTGGGAAGCTGAATTTGAGGGTAGCGCTTTAACGTTAGCAGGTTGGACACAAAAAATCACAGGAAAACCGTCTATTGCCGTAGGTAGTGTTGGCTTAGATAATGACTTTATGGATGGCACGCAAACTTTCGCCGAAGCTAAACCTGCTAGCCTAGAAACTTTAGAGCGCAAAATGGCAGCTCATGAGTTTGATTTGGTGGCGGTAGGTCGTGCGCTAATTGCCAACCCTGACTGGGCGAATAAAGTAAAAAACAACCAAACTAAGCAATTAAAACCTTATTTAAAAGAGAATTTAACCAGCCTAGTTTAATTATATGATAATAAATATAATTTTATAAAAGATCTAACATGGTGGAAAATTACTCCACCATGTCAATATCATAAACAACACTTAATCGATCTGACTTATAACACTTTTGCTTAAAGGACAAAACCCCTCTATTTTTATATGTTCTACAAGTAATGTGCTGTACTTTCATGCCATAGCGACGAATATATTCCGCAACTATTTTATTTGTTTTTAACCACTTTGCCCGATTTCATGACAAAATCCACATCCATTAATTCTTCAATATGTTTAAATGGACTGCCATGCATAGCAATAATATCTGCTATTTTGCCCGTTTCGATTGAACCTAATTTATCTGTATAATCAATAAGTTCAGCAGCATTAATAGTCGCTGCTTTTAAAATATCTTGTGTTTTCATACCAGCGCTATGCATCAATACTGCTTCCTTACCATTATTACCATGATGAGAAACACCACTGTCAGTACCATAGGCTATTTTTACACCCGCTTGATAAGAGTGCTTAAAATTAGCTAGCATATCTTCACCAACACGAATAGCTTTTGCTTTGATTGCGGGTGACATAAAGTTGGTATTTTTAGCTAAATCAACCACAGTATCGCCAGCCATTAGCGTTGGCACTAAATAAGCGCCTGTTTTTTTAAAGAGTTTAATACTTTTATTATTGGCATAACTCCCGTGTTCAATACTATCAACACCCGCGCGTAATGCTGCATTAATACCATCAGCTGCATGAGCATGGCTTGCGACTTTACGACCTAAACTATGCGCCGTATCAACCACTTCTTTAAGTTCGTCATCGGTCATTTGTTGTCCTGTCCCTGTATTTGTATCCGATAACACACCACCCGTAGAGGTTATTTTAATCACATCAGCACCATATTTAATGGCTTTACGGGTGGCTTTTCGACATTCATAAGGACCATCACAAATAGTATATGATGTATAAAATTTCATTAAGTCACTTTTCATACCATCAACATCACCATGACCGCCAGTAACCGAAACAGGGCTACCTGCAGCAATTATGCGCGGGCCTTCAATCCAACCTCGTTTAATAGCATCACGCAGTGCAAATATTTGTTCAGGTTTCGCGCCTAAATCACGTACTGTAGTAAAGCCAGCTAACAATGTTTTTTTCGCAAAATAAGCACTTTGCATAGCCACATCAGCATCGGATAAGCGTAACGCCTCGCTATCATTTTTAGGCCCTAACTCTCCTTGTAAATGCACGTGCATATCCATTAAACCTGCCATAACAAAGCTTGAAGATAAATCAATTAATTTAGCGTCTTGGGCAAATTTTGACGCAGGCAAAAAACCGTCTTTAACCGCAATAATTTTCCCGTTATCAACCACAACGGTTTGTTTGGTCAATGGTTTATTTCCAGCTTTAACCAATAATTGACCAGCATGAATCACTTGTACTTGTGCAAAAATCGTATTTGAGAATAAAGCTGTTATTGCTATCGCCGTGGCTGTTTTAGAGAAAAAACGCATCATCATTACCTGTTTTTGTTGGGTTATTTATTCGATTAACTGACCATATCAATAAAATACGAGATGGCAAAGAAATTACGTTAAAATGAACGAAGATCACGATAAAAAACATCATTAATCTAAAAAACTAAAAAAAGCCATTAACTAGCATGGAAACTAAATTCTTCATCTAAACGACTTATGCCTAATCCACTTATTTTTTTAACTTTAATTTGTACCGCAATGCGTTCTTTCATGGTGTCGACATGACTGATCACACCGATCATTTTACCACTAGCATTCAAACTATCGAGTGCATCAAGTGCCACTTCAAGCGTGTCGTTATCAAGCGTGCCAAAACCTTCATCTAAAAATAATGAATCAATACTCGTTTTATTACTCACTAAGTCTGAAAGCGCCAAAGCTAACGCTAAACTCACTAAAAAGCTTTCACCGCCCGATAAGGTTTTGGTGTCACGCACAGTATCACCTTGCCAAGTATCAAGCACCGACAATGCTAAGCTTTCACTATTTTGACATTGTAATTGGTAGCGACCATGCAAACGATCAAGCTGCTTATTGGCTAAATACACTAAATGTGCCAGCGTTAAACCTTGTGCAAACTTACGAAATTTTGCGCCATCGGCAGAGCCAATTAAACCATTTAAATGCGTCCAATCAGCTAACTGTTGCTGTTGTTTGCTAATGTCATCCAATAAACTTTGCTGTTGCTCGCGTTGTTGTTGATCATAATTTAGCGTTTGCGTTATTTGACCTTGCTGTTGTTGTGAAGTTTTTAATTGTTGAATTAGCATCGCTAAGTGCTGCTCTAATTCGGTAACAGATAATTCTGCAAATTCGCTTTTTTGCTGTTTGCTTAATTGTGCTATTTGTTGTTGCGCTTGAACTATTAAAGTATTTGCTTGTTCACGCTGTTTTATAAAATCATCTTTAAGTTGCTGTAAAAAAGCTTTCTTTTCGGGTGGTAATAATGCATTTAAAAATGCATTTTCATCATTGAACACACTGTTAGTTAAAACTTGTTGCCATGCTTGTTGCTGTGTTTGCACCGTTTCACTGTATTGTTTTAATTGTTGGTGGCTTGCTTGTAATTTTCCTTGCAGTAATTGTAGCGCTTGTTGGTGTTGCTCACATTGTTGCTGTGCTTGTAGTAATAATTGTTCTGTTTGCGTTTTTTGTTCCGTAATTTGTTGACGAACTTGTGCCACATTTTTATCAGAAAAAAGCTGATACCGTTGTTCTTTCGCGGTTAAAAGCTTATCTTCTATATGTGTTTTTTGTTGTTTAAGTTGAGCAACTTGCTGTGTAAACTGCTTACATTGCTCATTTTGAACCGCAATATTTTGCGCTAATTGGGTTAATTGCTGCTCAGCTTGTTGTTGCTCGCTAAGAGTCTGCTGATAGATGTTAAGCTCCTGCTGTTGTTGCGCTAACCAATGTTGGGCTTGTTTAAAACAACTATCATCAGACCAATTTACTAGTGCGGTTGGCAACGATAAACCTATACAAGCAATACTGCCTTCTATTTCGGTTAAGAATGTTTTTTTGCTTAGCGATTTTATCTGTAAGTCATTTTGCTGTTGCTGTATTTTTTCAAGTAATTGTTGGTACTGCTCTATTTGCAAATTAAGTGTATTTTGCTCAGCCAACTTAATTGTTTCAGCATGGGTTAATTGTTCTTTATGCTCATTAATTTTTTGCTCTAGTTGCTGTATTTTCTGTATTACTTGATTTATATGTTGATATTGTTCATTTAATTGAATAAACACGCTTTCAAGTGATAAATAGTCAGTTAATGACAATTCGGTTAAGTTTTGTGCAAGTAGGCTTAGCTGTTGCACTTGCTGTTGCCATTCATGCATTAATTGCTGTTGTTCGGCTTCATTATTGGTTATTTGCTGAGTTAACAAAATTAATTGTGCTTGTTGTGAGCTTTCTCGCTGATTTAATTCATTACCTTGTTTTTCTACCTGTTGTAATGTTTCTTTAAGTGCCGTTAAGCGTTGCTCGGTTTCATTAATATTTAGTGTTTGATAATCATCAATGGCTGGATGTTCAAGCGATCCACACAAGGGACAAGCTTCATCAGCTTTTAAATTCGCACGATGCTCACTCAATGCCATTATTTTTTGTTGTTGCTGAATTAATAATGCAACGTCTTCAACACGCTGTTTAGCATCCGTGTAATGAATACGACATTGTTGCAACTGTTTTTGTGTCTCCTGTAAACTCGCTGCCAATGTTGTTTTTTGTTTTTGTTGTTCGGCTAACTCATTTTTTAGCAATTGAAATCGTTGTATATTTTGCCAAGCTTGTGCCTGTACTGGTTGCAACTGTTGGTAATGTGTTTGCTGAACTAGCAACAAATCCAGTGATGATATTTGCTCTTTATTAAACAAAATAGCTTTCTGTTGCTCACTTTGCTGTAACTGAGCAGTTAATTGTTGTATTTGTTTATCTATGGCTTGTAAACGCGTATGTTGTTTATTTTGTTGCTGGCTTAACTCTTGTTTTTGTTGCTCATATTGTTGAAGTTGCTGGTTAATTAGCTTAATACTTTGTTGATGCTCATGCACTGCCGTAAATTGATTTTTCCATAACGGTAAGTTTTCAACCAACTGCTGACAATAGCTATGCTGTGTTAAATAATTTGCTTGTTTTTCACTACATTCTTTAAATTTTTGATACTCACTTTGTAGTAATATTAGTTGTTGTTCAGCACTCTTTTGGGTTGTTGATATCACCAATAATTGTTGTGCTAATTCATCAAACTGTGCTGATAAATGTTCTATATGATTATCTAACGGTAACACTTGTTCAATGATCAAACTTTCCGTCTTATCATTCTCTACATCTTGTTTTTGTTTGTTTTTAGCTAGCTTGTCACGTTGCTGCTGAGCCTGTGTAACCTGTGTTTGCTTTTGCGTTAAGGTTTGCGTTAATTCATCAACAAGCTGTTGTTGTTGAGTTTGTTGACGAATACCTTGTTGTAATATTTGATACTGCTCACGTAATGCTTCAGCAGGTTCGCTTATTTTTAGTTGCTGTAGCTCTTGTTCCGCAGCAAGCGCTTTTTGCTCAACTAACGCTAATTGTTGTTGAGCGTTAGTTAATAATTGTTGCTGCTCTGTCATTTTTTGTAAGTGCTGCAACTGTTGCCGAGCTAATTGTTGTTGCTTTACAAGTAATTGCTCTTGTTTTTGTAATTGAGATAACTCTTCTTCTATCTGCTCTTTTTCAGTTAACTCAAGTAATTGCGTTGCTTGATTTTGTGCTTGTAATAACTGTAATGCTTGTTGTTTTTCTTTGTGCTGTTCAAAAACTTGTTGCGAAATTTTACTGTAAATTTCTGTGCCAGTTAATTCTTCTAATAACTCTGAGCGCTCTTTATCATCGGCATTTAAAAAAGCGGCAAATTCACCTTGTGAAAGCATCATAGATTTAGTGAAACGAGAAAAATTTAGCCCTGTTATTTTCGCTATTTCACTGCGCACCATTTTTAACTTTTCAGCAACAATAGTGCCGTCAAGTTTAGCCAGTTCAGCCGTGGGCTCGAGTAAATTGCCGGTTATTTTATTACGTGCCCGCTTTTGACTCCAAAAAGCACGATAACTTTGCCCTTTTACTTCAAATTCAACTTCACTCATACAATTAGCGGTATGACGAGTCATTAATTCATTTTGTTTTTTAGACACCGTTAACCGTGGTGTTTGATGATAAAGCGCTAAACATATAGCATCTAAAATGGTGGTTTTTCCTGCACCTGTTGCACCTGTAATAGCAAATAAGCCATTGCTGTCAAACGGTGCTTTAGTAAAATCTATCTGCCATGCGCCCTTTAAGGAATTAATATTTTCAAAACGTAAGCTTAAAATTTTCACTCTTTAGGCTCCATGTTTACACTTTTTATGGATGACTCTAATTCATTAACTACGGTTTTAAATAAAGCGGTTAATCGTTGCTCTTGAGCTTGTTGTTGCTCGGTTTGCCATGTTTCTAATTCAAGGCGTTTAGCAAAAACTTCATCAAGAGTTAGTTCGGTTAATGTCGTTTTATCTGTGCTGTTATTCATTTGCTGACGCGCTTTTTTACTGCGCCTAACCAATAAGATTTCTATCGGTAAATCTTGCGTTAATTGCGCAATTTGCTGATGTAAGTCATTCAAGTAGTCTGCACTTTCAATTTCAATATCGAGCCACAATTTGCTCTGTTGAGCGGTTAAATTTTCGCGGAGTAAAGATTGTTGCTCACTCACAAGTTGTTCAACATCGGCAACTAAATTGTCTACGTTGGTTTTAACCATCGCCATGGCTTGAAAACGTGGCACCACAATGTCCGTAACTCTTGTTAATTTACCCGATTCAAAATCAACCATAAGCACTTGTTTATTTTGCTTTGCTTCATCAAAACTCAAGGGAATAGGCGAACCGCAATAACGAATATGCTCACTTTTAGCAACTTTTTGCGATTTATGAATATGACCCAACGCAATATAATCAGCTTTAGGAAACGCATTCGCAGGAAACGCTTCTAGCGTACCAATATAAATATCACGTACAGAATCAGAGGTAGTTACGCCAACCGTGGTTAAATGTCCTGTAGCAATAATAGGAATATGCTGATTATTGAGATTGGTTTTGATCTTTTTTGCATAGTCAAAACTTTGCTGATAATAATCGCTGATCGCTTGTTGTAAATGTTGCTTTTTATCATCACTCGACTGCCCTACTTTGCTTTTAATAACATCACGCGGACGTATAAAAGGAATAGCACAAACTAAAGCTTGGGGTTCATCCTCATTGTCTTTTATAGTAATAACTTGTTGGGCAATATTATCAGGCTCAGCACTGGCAATAACTTGTACCGATAAACTTGCCAGCACTTGCTTAGACTCACTGAGCATAGCCACAGAATCATGGTTTCCAGCCAGTATAATAAGCGAACAATTAAGTTTGGCTATTTGGGCGATAAAATCAAAATACATTTCACGCGCATAACTAGGTGGTGTGCCCGTATCAAAAATATCACCCGCGACGATCACCGCATCAACGTGATGTTGTTCGACTTGTGCTAATAGCCAAGTTAAAAATTGTTGATGCTCATTAGCTCGACTTTTGCCATAAAAATATTGACCAAGGTGCCAATCTGAGGTGTGAATTATACGCATAGATAAAAACAGAAATTTATTTTTGTTATACGCTATTGTAACTGACCTAACCAAATAAAAAAAAGAAAATAAGTAGCCAAAAAAATAAACTTTCGTTATGTTAAAGTCTGAGATAAAAAATAAAGAATAATTTATGACACCAGCAGTTAGGCAATTAAAAAAACAAAAAATAGCCTTTACGTTACATCAATATCAGCATGATGCAAATGCGCTTTCTTATGGTGAAGAAGCCGCTAAAAAACTGGCAGTGAGTGCAGCACAAGTATTTAAAACCTTAGTCTTAAGTTGTAGCAACGATAAAAACACGCTCGCGGTAGCCATTGTGCCAGTAACTCACCAGGTTAACCTAAAGTCTTTTGCTAAAGCCTTAGGTGTTAAAAAAGTACAAATGGCAGAAGCCAAACAAGTTGAAACGGCTACTGGCTACGTGCTTGGCGGTGTTAGTCCTATTGGACAAAAGAAACACCTAAAAAGTATTATTGATGACAGCGCCCATAACTTCGAGTCCATTTATGTCAGTGGCGGTAAACGGGGGTTAGAAATAGAAATAAAGGTAACTGATTTAGCAAACGTTATTTCAGCTAAGCTAGCGGCTATAATATAAAATATTAAAAAGAAAAATCTTTAACTAATTCAAATAATTGTGCCTTAGGTATTGGTTTACTCAGTAAATAGCCTTGTGCATAATCACAGTTTAATTGTGCTAATAGTTGATACTGCGGTTTTGTTTCAACACCTTCAGCAACAACTTTTAATCCTAATGCATGAGCCATAGCAATTGTGGCATTAACTAATTCTTTATCTGCATCGTTTTCTATAATATTTGAGACAAAACAACGATCTACTTTTAAAACATTAAAAGGGTAAGTCCGTAAATAATTCAATGATGAATAGCCAGTACCAAAATCATCCATTGATAATAAAATACCTAATTGACTAAGAGAATTAAGCGCATCGCCAATATAAGCATGGCCGCTCATTAATACGCCTTCTGTAATTTCTAACTCTAAATGACATGCGTTTACCTTTTGTTCTATTAAAGCATTTTCAATAAATTCAACTAAACTAGGATCCCTAAACTGCCGCGGCGATAAATTAACGGCGATTCTTAAAAAAGAGCGTTCTGGCGTTAAATTATGCCATTCTTTAATGGTTGTTAGCGCTTGTTGTAATACAAATTTTCCTAACGGAATAATCAAACCTGTTTGCTCAGCCACTGGAATAAATTCATCAGGTGAAATATGCCCTAATAAAGCATTATGCCATCGCAATAAAGCTTCAGCGCCAACAATAGTATTTGTTTTCATATCTATTTGAATTTGATAATGAACTGAAAATTCATTTCTCTCTAACGCGCCTCTAATTTGCTCCTCTAGGGCTAATCGTCGAGACACATCTCGATTCATTGATTCTGTATAGTATGAAAAATTATTCCGTCCTAAAGCTTTCGCTTGATACATGGCCGTATCAGCATTGCGTAGTAACTCAGAAGACGTATTAGCATCATCAGGAAAAAGAGCAATACCAATACTAGCAGTTAATATTAATTCTCGATTATCAATATTAAAAGGTTCTCTAAATTTATTTAATAATAAATCAGTCACTGACTGAGCATCACTGTTATGG
>WGGB01000256.1 GCA_015491935.1 Alteromonadaceae bacterium | reverse complement strand
TGTTATAAACAGTGCGGTCAATCTTATCTTTGATAGATGAGGGCAATAAGGTGAAAAGAAAACGCTCTGAATCAATGCCTAGGCATTCTGCAGCTAAGTTCAATGCGATTAATTCAGTATCATTGAGTTTAGGTTTTCGCTTTTGATTTAAGCACTTAATTTTAAGGAGCATAAGTATGTCTTCTATCGCAGTAGCTTATCTTGCTGTCGTATTAATTTGGTCTACAACACCGTTGGGAATTGTTTGGAGTAGCGAGTCTATTAATCCAACGATGGCGGTATTATTACGTATGTTAATCGCCATAACTTTAGGTCTGCTAATTATTAAAAGCCGCCATATCGCCCTGCCATGGCATAAGCAAGCCCTTAAATTATATAGTTTTTCAGCATTAGGTATTTTTGGCGGAATGTTATTTTCGTATATAGCAGCAACATATTTATCATCGGGGGTAATGTCGCTCATTTTTGGTTTGTCACCTGTAATTTCTGCATTGCTGGCACAAAAAATAGCTGGCGAAGCTAAATTGAGCAAAGTACGATTATTTTCAATGCTTATTTCGTTAACTGGATTAGCCGTGGTGTGTGTTAATAGTTTTACCGTTAAAGAAAATAGTCTTTATGGCTTACTGTTTATTTTAATGGCGGTATTTTTCTTTAGCTTAAGCGGTGTATTAGTTAAAACCGTACATTTAGCCATTCATCCAATGGCAACAACTGTTGGCTCGTTAAGTGTTTCTGTACCGTTATTTTTTATCAGCTGGTTAATATTAGATGGTTCTTTAGATGTTAGCCAATGGCAATTACGTTCGATAGGCGCAACAATTTATTTAGGTATTTTCGGCTCACTCATTGGCTTTTATGCCTATTTTTATGTGCTACAAAAACTAACGGCTAGCACTGTTACTTTGGTGACTTTAATCACCCCCGTTATTGCATTATCACTAGGGGCAACGCTAAACAATGAAACAATTAGCCTTAATTTAATTATCGGTGCTTTTTTAGTGCTATTTGGATTATCTTTGTATCACTTTGGCGAAAAATTTTTATTGCGTAAAAAAGAGCTGGCACTAGCAAAACTAAAATCAAATTAAAATAAACAAAGGAATAATCAATATGACCCAAGTTAATATTAACAATTCAGCACGTTTAAGCTTTGCATTAATGGACGAAACTGATAGTGAATTGCTCTTTCAACTCGATCAAGATCCTGAGGTGATGCGCTTTATTAGCGCAGGTAAACCCACATCAAAAGAAGAGATCACAAACCTCTATATTCCGCGTATGAAAAGCTACACTAACAAAGAAACAGGCTGGGGCTTATGGAAAGTTACCGTTATTGAATCACAACAATTTATCGGCTGGATTTTAGTACGGCCAATGAACTTTTTTAGCGAACAACCACAAACTGACAACCTAGAATTAGGTTGGCGATTTATGCAAGCATCATGGGAAAAAGGCTATGCGACTGAGGCAGCACAAGCCATAAAAAACGCATTAATTGCGCAAAATAGTGTTAAAAAATTCACCGGTTTAGTCGTTGAAGACAATATTGCTTCAATTGCTATCATGAAAAAGTTAGGCATGAGCTTTATCAAAAAAGAACTACATAAAGATCCTATTTGGGAAGAAGAAGTACTGTATTATCAAGTTGATGTGTAATAATAACCAAGTTAGGTCACTCACCAGGTTGTACTGAACGCATCGCTTCAATATTAACAATTCCTGAGCGGTTAAGGGTTATTTTGAAGCGTTGCAAATGTTGTTGTTGCTCTTTATCAGTTTGCACTAATACTAAATTAATTTGATAACGACGTTCAACAGCTTGACTGGTTATCTTACCATCAACCAATGAATATAGACGCCCTTCACCTTTTTTTAAATAACGTACAAAAGGGGTTAAATTAAACACAATTTGTTGTTGAATTTCGTCATAACCAGGCAAAAATTCTTTTACGGTTACCCGAGTATCACTACGAAAATGTAATAATTGTGCTGCTTGTTTATTTTGATGGCGACGTTTTTGAAACAACTTATCAACCTGTTTAGGTAAATGTTTGTTTTTAATATATTCTAACCAAAGTGTTTGGGTGGCTATACGTGTTTGTGTCACACTATGAGTAAAGACATTTTGCCATTTCGGCAAACCTTGCTGAATTTTACGCCAAATCAAACGGGTAACATCATCTTTAAATATTTCACGCAAACCATAAATAACGCCCAGCAAAGCGACTAATGCGACAGTCACCTCAGTAAAACTGGTACGTGCATTTAACACTAATACCATCACAAATGACATAATAACAGCCGTAACGCTACCGCGAACCAAACGCTTTAATTGAGTATTCAAGTTTCGTGTTTTCTTTTGAAAAACCACTCCAAATTCGATTAAGCGCTGTAATAAACGCATTTTATTGGTAATACGGTTGGGATCTTCTAAGGTTACTTGAGAATTATAATGTTGTTCACTTCGATATTTATTTTCACTTCGGCACAAATCTAGTAAAAAATTGCGCTCAACGCTAAATTCACTACTTTTAGGACCTAATGCTAATAATTTTAAAAATGATTGCTCAATATGCCAACTTAAATAGTTATCAGCATTTTCAAAAAAAGGACTCAATTTACTGTCTGGAGGGCTATAACGGCGTAATTTTTTTAATAAAGCCATAATTTCTTCAGCAATTTGTACCGCTTGTGGATAAAACTCTTCTGCTGTTTTTTCTTTAAGCACTTGTTTTATATCAGTTTCAAGCGCTATTTTTATTTGATAAGAAAATAAATTTAAATTAAGACGGTAATCACTTTGTTCGCCTTTCTGTTGACTAATAAAACGACTACGCACCAAGGGTAAATGTAATTGCGCTGAATAATAAGCGCAGTTATTTTTTATACTACTAAAAAAATAATTTTCTTCATTTAGGGTGCTGGCACTTATTCCCATTTCATTAGGTAAAGAAAAATACAAATCAAGCCGTTGGCTATCTAGGGGTAATAGCTGTTGGCTAATTTTAATTGAAAGATTTTCATCTTGACTAAGTTGTGCTTTTTCCAAATGATTTTCCTATAAATACAACTGTATCAAGTATAGAATATTTGTTTATATTTCTCTATTCAACAAGGTAATAATTTAATGAAAATTACATTTTCTAAGGTAGAAAAAGAACAGTTAGTAAGCAAGCTACAAACTTATTTTGCTCAAGAACTCGAACAAGAATTAGCGCAATTTGACGGCGAATTTTTACTTGATTTTATTAACGAAAAGTTGGGCGCTTACTATTACAATAAAGGACTTAAAGACGCTCAAATAATACTAACAAAAAAAATAGATGATATAACCGAAGCGATTGCAGAAATAGAACTAAGTACTGAATTTTCATATTAAATAACTTTTTTATACTCATTTTATTATCAAGAATAGATAATTAATGTTATTTTATTCCTTATTATATTTATAAATGGCTTTTATTTTTATGAAAAACACGACTTTATTATTTTGTATTACTTTATTAACGACTTTTACTTCAATAAGCTACGCAAAAAATACAGCAGACACGAATAAAAACATCTTGCAACAACGCTTTATTAAAAAGCACCAAGCTCTTGTGCCTGTTGTTGCCGTTGCTGATATGTTTTTTGCCTGTAATCGTCAACGCCATACCGACAGTTACGATTATCAAATTGCCGATTTAGTTAATAAAATGGATAAAAATCAATTGGCTGAAAAATTATCCGATTGCTTAGCGGGCGAATCTTTAAAATCTGATATTGCGTTAAACTTTGGTTTGATCGGTTGTTTTCATGCTCAAATGGCAAGCTTAAATCAAAAAAAATATGATGAAAAAATGGGAAAACTAGAGTTGTTTTTAGTTAAATTACCGCGTGAACAACGCCAAAAAACCTTTACTAAATGCGTTAGCGAACAAGCACTTTACTTTATAAAATAGTATAAATTGCTAACCTTTATCAGGATAACTAAAAACCTCAGTATGACTAAGCAAGGTCATACTGAACTTGTTTCAATCTTTTAAGTGATTAGCGCCTTACTACACAAGTTAAACACATTGCTAAATGTTCAACTAAAAAACAAAATTGATTAAAATCGTGAGTATTTATTCTTGCTTTTTTATCAAACAACTGCGCGCTAATAACACCAATACAATTACCATTAATAACAAGGGGCGTTGCACAAATAACGCCGCGATCAATAAGTTCAGCTAATTCTTTAGTTATATAATTTCGCCATTGACGGCTATGTGGTTCATTAACAAGGCAACGACTACTAGATTTAACGACATAAGCTAATAAATTACTACTATTTTCACAATTTAAGTGCATAGACAAACCATCATTTTGCCCTCTTTTATCAAGAGAAAAACGTGCTTTTAATTGCTTTTTATTCACATCGAGCATAAAAAAACTACAACGATCAAAATGTAAATTTATGGTAATAGAGCGCAATATTAACAACAAAAACTCATTAAAATCTTTACTCGTTTGTGTTAATTGAGTGAGTTGCATCACACTATTAAGTAAGGCTTTTTCTTTTGAATCATCCGTTACATAATTTGGCGTGTCTTCAATAATATGATTTTCTGCAAACTCTTCTACACTGGGCAGTTTTTTTATATAACGTGTTAATTTACTTGCTCCATAAGAATTAAGTAATTTAATTGCTCGCAATCGCGCTTTTTCAATATGACTGCGCAATATCAAATTTTTAATACCTAACAACTGACTTATTTCATTAATAAGCTCATCAAATTCTTCACTAGTATTCGGTGGTGATTGAATAAATTGTGCGAGTTTATCCGCTAAATAAATTAATTTAATTTCAAGCGTTCTACTTTCAGGCTGATCAAGCGCTTTAATTAATAAATCATCTAAATTCCATGCTCTGGCTAAACCCTTGCTTAAATCATTAAACGTAATATCAATAATCTGTTCACATTCTTGCTCAAAATCAACCGAATTTAACGATTTAACAAGCAATAGTTGTTCTGCCGCAGGATCACCCGAACTCCAAAAAGCGGTTTCACCAATGCGATATAACATAGCCGCTAAATATATTTGCTCTTGAGTCTCTTCACTGTGATGTGGAACCATCATTTTAGCGAGCACTCCCGCATGAAAAGACGCCGCCATAGTTTGACTTAAATGTTGATGCAATTCAGGGGTTAGATTTTTACTTTGCAATAAACCATCAATAATTTTTGAGGTTAAACAAATATTTTTAACATTGTGAATACCTAACATAACGGTAGCACGCGATACCGTGGTAACTTTAGTTACACCAAAGTGCGCAATACTATTAGCAACTTTTAGCACACACGACGATAATGCTTGATCATGTAATATTGCTTCACTTAACTTAGATAATGACGAAACATCATCGTCAGCAAATTTATCAAGCATTTTCACCGTTGAAGTAATTGCAGGAAGCTCTTGCTGAACAATTTTATTTAATAATTGCTCGCCTTTTTTAGGCTTAACATCACTCATTATTATGACTTATCATACGACGCACTCTTAACTATGTTAATTGATACCTAGTCTATCGCTTTAGCCTTTACAATACGACTTAACACAGGAACCTGACAAACATCTAATACTTGGGGTGGTTTTTTATAGAAAAATGCACTTTTACGCGCTAATCTGCGGGCTAATTTTTCTTTAAACTCATGACTGTTAGTTTGCTCTACCTCTATATTAATGCGCTCTTTTACAGGCACATCACTCATTAATTGCATGGTAACAATTGGAGTGAAGAATTGAGCACTAACAGGCGTTTCACCTTCAATTGTTGCGGTACGTTTAATGGCTTGAATAGTATTCATGCCATACACTACCCGACCAAATACAGTCATAATTCTATCTAAATAACGCGGAGCCTGACCAATGGTAAAGTAAAAATGACTAGAGCCAGAATCAGCGCTATTACCACGCGCCATTGCTAACATACCAGGGCAATGTAATAACCATGCTTTGTTTTCTTGCTTACTATAACCCACAGGAAAACCATCAACAAAACCGGTTTGTGGCGCAAATAAATCATTTTTTTGTACTGGCGTAAATGACCAATTAGCCGTAGGTGTCCATTCACTTTCTATCGCTAACTCAGGTGCCGTATCGTGCCGCTCATCAGGCCCTGCTTGCGCAACAAAACCATCAATAACACGGTAAAATTTATTACCATTATAATAACCTTTTTTAATAAGCTTTTTAAATTGCGCCACATGATTAGGTGCAAAGTTTGGTGCTAGCTCAATCACCACTTTTCCGTAAGGTAACGTCATTAATACGGTATTATTTGCATCTAAATGTCGCCATTGTGTTTTAGCCAAGCCTGCATGGCTAAATAATAAAGCAACTAACACTAACGTAAGTTTGTATAATGAATTTTTTATTGTCATGATAAAATTTAACTAACGATTCTATAAGATAAAGTTAGTGTTACAAAAAACGTCCTTCTTCGCTAGCAAATTTTAAACATCTGTTGAATGCCTCTCAATGAGTTTGTAAACTAGCGTTTATAATGCAACGTCTATTAAATTGTAATTCCTCATTTTAGCTATGGAGCAAAACGTGAATAAAAGTGTTATCACTAACCTTATCGCCTTATTAGCCACCCTTATTGGTTATTTTAGCCAACAGCCCATTTTGTTTAGCGTTGGTTTATTTGCTTTATCAGGTGCAGTAACCAATTGGATAGCCATACATATGCTTTTTGAAAAAGTGCCCTTTCTTTACGGCTCAGGTGTTATTCCTGCTCGTTTTGAAGAGTTTAAAGCGGGTATTCGCCAATTAATGATGGAACAATTTTTTACTGAAGAAAATATCGACCGTTTTTTATCCGACAGTTCAAGCCAAGGTGCTAGTTTAGATTTAGCACCCATTATCGAAAAAGTCGATTTAAGTCCTGCCTTTGACGACTTAGTTTCGGTTATCGAAGCCTCATCATTTGGCGGTATGTTAGCCATGGTTGGCGGCAGTGAAGCCTTACAACCACTGCGCGAACCCTTTATTGAAAAAATGAAAACTTCAGTGGCAAAAATAACCCAAAGCGATAATTTTAACACTTTACTGCGCGAAGAATTAGAACAACCTAACGTTATGGCAGGTATGCGCGACAAAGTCAGTGATATTATTGAGAAACGCTTAAACGAACTAACACCGCAATTGGTAAAAGACATTATTCAAACCATGATCCGCAAACATTTAGGCTGGTTAGTCGTTTGGGGCGGCGTATTTGGTGGTTTAATCGGTTTAGTGGCCGCGTTAAGTAAAGTGGTTTAAGCATAATAATATTAATATAAAAGAGCCAGTTAAGCACAATTAGCTAGCTCTTACTTAACGAAATAACGACGAGAATAAAAATGAAAGACTATGGATTGTCCTTTATCAGCAATGAAGCATTGTTTAATCATGTTGAAAATAGTATCGACAATTATAACTATCTTAATGCCTTCAATTTCCATAAAAATATAGTTCAATATGTTGGTAATAATTGGCAGTTAACGGATGATTTTACATTTGATGTTATCAATAAAGATTTAAATATATTTATAACCTTTGAAAATGAAACTACGTCTCCGAACCATTTGAAAAAAGTGTTTATGAAAATGCAACACACTCTTCTACAAAATAAAGAGGCTCATTGCTATTACGTAGGAAAATCAATTAAACATAATCAAAATATTCCTTGGACATTTTCTATTGATAACCAAGTAATATTCCACGATAACATTAGACATATTTCTTTACATCAATATTATCAATTACTCACGAATATACCAACATCATTTACACAAGTATCACGAGCAATACCACAAATATTAAGTAATATTGCTTTTAAGCATAAGCATTTTACGCATTAATAGTTACTATTTTATCCTATCGCTAATTTAGCCGTTTCATGCCATAAATAGGCAGGCATAGGATGTTTTAACTTCCAAGTGATATTCATAGGCTGACTTCCTTCATATTTAATAAAATCTACAGGCCCAAAATTAACGAATCCCATTGTTCTCCCATTTTCATCTTTTCCTTGCTCCCGCACAAAGAGTAAAAAAGTTTTTTTATTTTCTTTTTGCTTAATATAACCTAAACCACGGCCTGAATTTGGCCTCGCACTATTTTGAGTTTGCCAATGAAACAATGTTGGGCTAATAGCATAGTCATGATACATGGTTGTTGCTGAAAACTGTTTTTCGCACTTATTTAAAGTTACAAATAATAGCTCTGTATTTGCATCAGCTATATTCAAAACACCTTCACGACTAGATGATTTTTTAATAAACGTACTATCATTAAAAGCTACAAGAATATGTTCTTTAGGGTAGCGTACATGCATTTTAAGTGGCGATGAATCTACTAAGTAATTATCAACCGTTGGCATATCAAATTCACTAACATCGAGTCGTTCAATAAGAATTGAAATAACTTCACTTAGCTCACTCTGTAATTTCATATTTTTTAGTGCAGCCAAGCTTTCAGTTAAACTATTAAAACCTAATTGCTTGCCAGTCTTATCCCAAAAATCGTAATGAGACATTAAAGCAAATAATTTTTGATGTTTCTGTGAGCTTAAATTGATATTAGTTGCTGATATTGAAAAGTTGTTATCGCAAAGCGATTTAATAAAACGTAGATATGAAATAGATGAGCAATTGAGCAATCTATTATTAATAGCGCGATAATAAGCCGCATAAATGACTTTGTTCTCTGGCGCCATTTCCTTGCTCTTACTTTCAGCAAGTAATACTGACCAACCGCCAAACTTGCCACATTTAACTTTATAAATATCTTCGAGGGAAATATTAGGATAAATGTGTAAAAAATTAGTAAGCGTTAAGGGTAAGTTGGTAGCATGAGGGAAGTTGCTAATTAAGCTGATTAATTTATTTTTATTAAGTGTTGCTTGGCTAATATTTTTTAAAATCATTGTTTGAGTTTTTTCTTGCAACTCAATTCGGCACCCTAAAGGTAGATGAGGGAACCCTTGCTTAACTTCTTTCGCTATCGCTTGATTTGTTTTACCTACTAGTGCTCTAAACTTATGAGAGAAATCATATTCTGGTCGAGAATTACCGACAAAATCTAATACTGTGCAACATTCTTTATCATTTGTTAACCGCAATCCTCGACCTAATTGTTGAAGAAAAATAGTTAAACTTTCGGTTGGCCGCAAGAATAGCAGGGTATCTAATTCTGGAATATCGACGCCTTCATTAAATATATCAACAACAAACAGTACATTTATTTGTTTCGATCTTAGGCGTTGTTGCTGAATTTCACGCTCTTTACTGTTATCACTAGTTAACACACCACAAGCAATATTATTTAGAGTAAATTTTTGTGCCATAAAATTGGCATGATCTTTACTCACACAAAATGCCAATGCTCGCATTTGTGATATATCGGTCACAATCTCATCTAGGCTTTGTAGAATTCGCAAAACACGTTGGTCGTTATAAGTGTAAAGGTGCGTTAATTCGGCGATATCATAACGTCCTTTAGACCATGAAATGCTAGTTAAATCGGTATCATCATCTAGTGCAAAGTATTGAAATGGAGAAAGATGACGTTGATTGATAGCCTCTGGCAATCTAATTTCAGCCGCAATAACATTACAGAAATCACTAAGAATATCCGTACCATCATGTCGCTCAGGCGTAGCCGTTAACCCCATAAGTATCTGCGGATTAAAGTATTTTAAAATAGAGCGATAACTATTAGCTGAAATATGATGAACTTCGTCAATAACAATATAATCAAAGTAATCTTCACTTAACGCTAACGTATCAATTTTAGAGTTTAAACTTTGAATTGAAGCAAAAAGATGCTGGTACTTGCTAGGTTTGTTATTGCCAACCCACAATTCGCCAAAAGAGCTATTTTTTAATACGCCACGGTATGCACCCAGCGCTTGCTTTAAAATTTCTTCTCTATGCGCAATAAACAAAAATTTTGCTTCTGGGTTTTTATTATAAAAACGGGCAAAATCAAAAGCTGAAATAATGGTTTTACCTGTTCCTGTTGCTGCTACCACCAAGTTCCTATAGCGATCATGTAATTCTCGTTCAACTTGTAATTTTTCCAATATGGTTTGTTGATGCGGATGAGGTTTGATATCAAAATAAAAACTAGATGCTAAGCCATTAAAACTCCCTTTAGCTTCCTGTAGTGCGTTATTTAGCTTTTCTCGACTTTCAACTTCGCCATCAAAGTATTCAAAATCAGGTGATTCCCAATAAGTTTCAAACGTACTAAGCGACTTTTCAATGATATGGGGAATTTCTTGCGAAGTAATTTTTAAGTTCCATTCTAAACCACTCGTTAATGCTGAATGAGATAAATTAGATGAACCAATATAACCGGTATGAAAAGCGGTATTACGCATGAATAAATAAGATTTTGCGTGGAGGCGTTCACGATTGGTATTGTAACTAAGCTTAACTTTAGTATTGGGCAATGAGGCTAAAAACTCTACCGCTTTTGCATCGGTAGCACCCATATATGAGGTAGTAATTATTTTTAATTGTTTACCGCTGCGAGTAAAAGACTCTAATTCCTTTTTAAATATTCGAATACCAGCCCATTTTATAAATGATACTAGCCAATATATTTTATCAGATGACTGGATCTCTCTTTTAATCTCAGTTTCTAACGAAACACCAACATTACTGCCACAAAATAATTC
>WGGB01000255.1 GCA_015491935.1 Alteromonadaceae bacterium | reverse complement strand
AAAGTAATGTTAGTGCTGCCTTTAAAATGGGTTGAAAATAAATTCCCTCCTACAACATTTTTATTCCCCATTTTATTCTGGATAACCCGTTATTTTTTTTATACTTTTATACAGGGGTTTTAACTGCCGATACATTTTTAAATACACTTGCTCAAATAATTGTTGATAAAGTTCAACGTGTTTTTGCTCAGGGTTAAAGGTTTTTACGGTGCGCGTCATGGTGTTAACGGCTTGTTTATAATCTTCAAAGTAGCCTAAGCCCACAGCAACATTAATCGCAGCGCCTAAACCTGAAGTTTCAAAAGTATGAGGTCGATGTACTGGTAAGTTAAAAATATCTGCGGTTAATTGCATGGCAACATCTGACTGAGAACCTCCACCAGACACCATAAGTTGAGTGATTTTTTTCTTTTGTCGTTTTTCTATTGATTGTTTGCCGTCTTTAAGGCCATAAGCTAAACCTTCTAAAATGGCACGATAAATATGTGCTTTGGTATGCACGTCACCAAAACCTATCAGCGCTCCTTTAGCATCTAAGTTTTTTAAACCCGGCGACCAATACGGCTGTAACATTAACCCCATTGAACCTGCTGGTACTTGTTTTACTAATTCATCTAATAATATTTCAGGGCGAATCCCCTGCTCTACCGCTTGTAATGATTCATGCTGGCCGAATTCTCGTTTAAACCATTTTACCATCCAAAAACCACGATAAATCATTACTTCACTGTTGTAGTGATGAGGGATAGCGGACGGAAACGGGGGTAAAAAAGATTGCGGTTCTACATATTTTTCATTATTGGTATTAATGGTGGCGGTAGTGCCATAACTAATGCTGGCAACATTGGGCTCAATACAACCCGAGCCTAATACTTCACACGCTTTATCTGATGCAGAAGCAATAACCGCTAACCCTGCATCAAGACCAATAGTTTCTGCCGCCTCAGCCGTTAATGTACCTAAAGATTCGCCGGGTAAAACGAGTTCAGGTAACATACTTGGCTTTATCTGCAAAGCATACCATTTCCAGTCTAACTTACTCGACCATTGTTGTTTTTTATAACTAAAAGGCGAATAACCAACTTGACAGCCAATAGAGTCTTTAAAATTATTAGTTAATTTATAAGTTAAAAAACCTGATAATAATAAAAATTTGTCGGTGTTTTGCCAAAGTTCGGCTTGGTTTTGACTAAACCAATTAGCCTGCGCTTTACGACGAAAATAGTTGACCATTTTGGTTTGTCCAACAACAGCAAATAACACTTGCCAATACCAAGGTATTACCCCTTTATATTCGCCGTCTATATCAGCAAGGCGTTGATCAAGCCACAGCACCGCAGGTCGCAATGGTTTACCATTTTTATCAAGATTAATGACAGTGCCACGTTGCGTAGTTAAGGTCATGGCAACCACTCGTTGTTTTAATTTTTGTGTGATCACCTCATTTTGTTGCCAAAGTTGTTGGCACACTTCACCTAATTTTTGCCAAAAATAATCAGGATATTGCTCAGCCCAGCCCGGTTGCGAAGAGAAATACGCCTCTAATGCCAATTGACTTTTAGCCACTAAATTACCTTTTAAATCAAACAATAAAGCACGAATACTTTGCGTACCATTGTCGATAGTTAAGATCAAATCTTCTGTAGATTTACTCTTTTTGTGTCTTTTGTGATTTTGCTTATTATTCATCTTTAACCTCTTATCACAGCATTAATCTTTTACTGTTTTATCATTAATATTATTTAAGAGAGGCAAACTATAGTTGTCTTTCCACAACTGTTTATAACGCTGAACTTCAAAATCCCATTGACTTTCACTCCATTGTAATAGCGTTATACAAAGAGTTTTCACGGTATCAAGAATTGCTATCGCTCCTTGTGGTAGCACATTACCAAGGCGAGTCCGACGTAATAATAAATCATCAAGATGTTGCACTTGTTCATGTTCTACTGCCCAAACTAATTCTGCCCACAAATGACGACTATAAGAAATTTGAGTGAGTTGCTTTTTTGCACTTTTTTCTAAAAATTCAAGTGTTAAAGCACCATAACAAGCCAATAAGTGTTGATAATGATGATCGCTCAACTTAATGTTTTTTGTCACTTTATTAATTAAGTTATCATCAAATTGTGGTAAATCAAAGACAGCCAAAGAAAAATCTTCATGGGTTAAGTTTAATTCAGCAGATAAAAGCATTAACACTTGTTTAGCAATAACATTAAAAGTAGTTAACTTTCCTCCTGCAATAGTAACAACTCCTTTTTGCTGCCAAATACTATGATCACGTTTTTCTTTTGAAGGAGAAATAAGACTATTACTCGCAACAACAGGCCTTATACCAGCATAGGTAGAAATAATATCATCATGCTTTAAATGGCAATGTGGAAACTGAAAATCAACCGCCGCCAATAAATACGTTAATTCATCTTGACTAATATTGGCTTCATCGTTTAGCCCTTGTTTATGTTCAACATCTGTTGTGCCGATAACGGTAACATTTTGCCAAGGAAAAACCTGAACGGGTCGTTTGTCTTGGGGGTGCAAAATAACCACCACGCTAGCAACAGGTAAACGCCAGCTAGGTACAATAATATGGCTACCTCGTAATGGGCGTATTTTAATTGCAGAAGATGCTTTATCAGTGAATTGCGCCGTATTAACTTTATTCATCTTTAATTTGCCAGCCCACGCACCCGTAGCGTTTATAACCACTTTTGCGCTTAAATTTAACGTTGTTTTATCTTCTTTAAGCTGATTACTTTGTTGACTCGTTTCGGGGTGAGTACAAACACCAACAACTTTATCCTTTTCAATAGCATCAAAAAGGTAATGCTCAACTTTACAGTAATTAATGGCTGTTCCACCATATTGCTGCCCCTCTTGAATAAGCCTTAAGACTAGACGAGCATCATCGG
>WGGB01000254.1 GCA_015491935.1 Alteromonadaceae bacterium | reverse complement strand
AGATTGATGGGATACAGTTCAGCACTGCCCTATAGGAAACCTTTTAATACCAAGGGCTATCATAAGCCGTCAAATTGATGAGGTTATAGGGGCGGAAATCCATCAGGGCTAGAGGCATCATATGATACCTCAGCAAAAAGCCGAATATATGGCTGCAATGCACTCTATTTCAACGATTTAAATTGTCTTGCAATCGGAGAGGGTCCATATATGGTATTAACTATTGATTAAGACTAAAACAATGTTATATTAATCTCGGTTAACGGTTTATGCTTTGTATAACTATTTTGTATAACTATAATAAAATCAAGATAATACAAACCAAGATAATACAAACCAAGACAACATAAATTCAAGAATTAGCACAATAAGGAGATCATGCTATGAATATCAATTCTATACAACACTTCGATTTAACACTTGATTTTTCCTTATTTATTACTCCAATAAGTTATTTTTTAGCTAAAACAAACACGCCTCAAACTATTGTGTTAATCGCTACTTTGCTTGCTTTTATACCGTCCATCACATTATTTTTTATCAGTATTTTAGCGCTGAAAAAAATATTCTTTTTCAAAAAAATGAGCACCATAACTTAAATCAAAAAGAATGGCTTATCGATTAATTTTATAATGTGCGTTACATAACGCTTCAACAAAATAAAAAATTAATATAAAAAAATACAACTTATTTTTTTATATTTAAACACGCCTATTATTTCTCCCTAAAACAATCACTATTATCCATATAAGCTAGCAACAAATTAGAGTTTATACTTAATACAAAGTACAAAAAAAATATCCTCAATTAGAGTAAAAACGCAATAAATTAAAGGCTTGCACTCGCTAAAAATTCAATGTTATAACCATTATCAACATCCGAGGTCTGAGGTTAGACCTTACTCTTAGGATGTATAAAAAAACATAATAATACTAAAAAAGTAATACCTATAAAATTATGACAACAGATAATGAAGGAAGAATAATGATGAAAAAAATAACAGGCATACTATGCGCTTGTATGTTGCTTTCCTTTTCAGCTACTGCAGCAAAAGGTTTAGCATTTATACATGGTACGGGTAATCAAACCGATGCTTATAATGACTATTGGACTGGTGATTTTGTTAACACAGTACGACAAGGCTTGCCCGACAGTAATAATTACACCGTGATTAATTGTGATTTTGACCAATATATGTGGGATAACCAAGCAGCTGGCTGCTTAGCCACACAATTAACCGCATTTATTAACGATAAAAACATTACTGACTTGGTTTTATTAACTCATTCTAATGGTGGTAATGTAGTTCGTTGGATTTTGTCTAACCCAACATGGGATGCTCGTTATCCTAATATTATTAATCGTGTATCTAAAACCATTGCCCTTGCTCCTTCAAGTTTAGGTACACCACTAGCTGATGCCGTAAATCAAGGTAATGTTTTTGAATCTACTTTAGGCTGGTTATTAGGTTATGGCAGCGATGCGGTAAAACAACAACAAACCAGTTGGATGGCATATTACAATCAAAACTGGTTACAAGGTACGTCTGGTCGTCCTGCATTACCATCAACTTTCAAAGCCTTGGTTGGTAGTGATGTTGATTCTGCCATTTGGGACAGTGACAGCTATTGTGCTGGCTATCAATATCAAGTGGCATTAGAAACAACACAAAATTGGTTAGACTCATGTTCTGACGGTTTTCTTAATTGTTCCTCACAAAGCGGTGCTGGTAGCGTATGGTTTACCGATAAACAACGTACCAGTGGCAGAGAGCCATTAAGCCACCAACAATCTCGTCGCGGTTGTTTTAATAGCGACGTTATTATTAGAAACGATATTTAGGAGCCAGCCATGAATAAAAATAAAGTAATAAAAAATATACTGAGCGTAAGTTCATTATCAATGCTGGCATTAGTGATTAGTACTAATGTAAATGCAGCATCGTCATCACCAATAAAACAGCTATCGATACCAGTAGTGCAACAAACAGAACTCGTTTCTATTGCTGCACCTGATTATAAAATAGAACAACAAGCGGTACATTTTAGTCAAAAAGTATTTCCTAAAAGTCAATTATCATTACAAGCGCACGCTTATGAAAGTATCAGTGATGAATATTGGTTAGAAGTAACGGGCGAACAGCTTAATAAAGGTTTAAATTTAGATATAAGTAATCCTGGTGCATTAATTCGTTTATCTGCCAAACAAATTAAAAACGGCTCATCAGTATTAGGGCTAGCGATAGATCCCAGCAAAGTACAGCTATTAAAAAATAACCAAGTACTGCAAACTCCTTTTAAGCAAACAATATCGCAACAACAATTAGCCACCGCTAATGTATTTCCTAATAGTAGCGCAATGCAGCTAGATAAAAGTATGGGTAAAGGCACTTTTACCTTACAAGTTAATCAGCCGTTAAATGTTAAACAACATTACATGGTTAATGTAAAAGAGAAAAACTCTCCCTATAAATTACATTTATCTATCGCTAAACAAAGTTATTTAGCGGGTGAAAAAATAACATTTAATAGTTTTGTTAATAATACTGCCAATAAGAATTTAGCTAAGTTAACAACTAACGTTAATAACGCTTATATTCAAACACCGAGTGGTGAAAAATTTAACGTTAACCTACAAAAAAGCAACGGAAAATTTCAAGTACAGGTACCTCAAAGTAACTTACCTGCAAAACGTGGCGCATTGTACGAGCTTTATGTTAATTCGCAAGCTAATGATAAGGGTATTAAAATTCGTCGTAATGCCAAAGTAGCTTTCGCCATTGCACAACCAACGGCACGTCTGCAAAGTAACTTTAGTGTTAATGGTAAGGCGGCTAGTATTAATCTTAACGTAGCCAGCGAAGGGCGTTATGAAGTCAGTGGTTTGGTTTATGGTACGAGTAAAAATGGCACTCAACTACCTATTATGATAAGTCGTTCAGCCTATTATTTACAGCCAGGTGAACAAGTCGTGCAGTTAAAATTTGATCCGAAAATATTAGCAGCATCGGGTTTACAGGCACCTTTTACCGTTAAGCAATTACGTTTAATGGATCAAAGTAGAATGGCGCTATTACAGCAGTTATAGAGTAATTCACGCTAAATTTATTGAGTCATATAAACTAAAATCCCTGCTAATTGCAGGGATTTTTATTTTAATGTTTCAAACAGTTTACCTATGATAGTAATTGATTAAGCAATACTCACTGCAAACTGTGTTAAAAAGTAACCACCAAACAATAACCAGACGAATAAAATACTGGCAAGGTAAATAGGTTTTAAGCCAATACCTTTAAATTTTTCTGCTCGAGTTTCCATGCCTAATGCAGTCATTGCCATAGTTAACGCAAAAGTATCAAGACTATTAATCGTACTAACTACCTGTTGTGGTAATAAATTAAGTGAATTAAAGCCCACCATTGCGATAAAACCTAATGCAAACCACGGAATAGTAATACTACTTTTTTGGCTAGCAGTATCAGCCGTATCTTTGTTTGTTCCAACTTTATCTTTTAACCATAAGCTTAAAATCACTAAAAATGGTGCTAATAACATGACACGAAGCATTTTTACAATCACCGCGGTATTGGCAACGTTATCATTAATCGCGTGCCCTGCACCAACCACGTGCGCTACCTCGTGTAAGGTACCTCCCAAATAAATACCCATCGCTTGTTCATTTAGGTTTAACAGCCCACTTTGATATAAAAAAGGGTACAAAAACATTGCGATTGTGCCAAAAACAACAACCGTAGCAACAGCAATACTCGTTTTATAACTTTCAGCTTTTAATACAGGTTCGGTGGCTAACACCGCAGCGGCACCACAAATTGAGCTACCGGCACTAATTAAAATAGTAGTGTCGCGATCTAATTTAAGTAATTTTGTACCAACAAAATAACCAATAATAAAGGTGAAACCAACAATACACGAACTCACCATGAGTCCTGGTATGCCAACTTCAGCAATATTTTGAAACGTTAAGCGAAATCCATAAAAAACAATACCTGCACGCAATATCATTTTAGTTGAAAATATAACACCCGCTTGCCATTCTACGGGTAATTTATGACGCAAAGAATTCGCATAAAAAATTCCCAGCACAATACCAATAATCAATGGGCTAATAGCAAATTGATGAAAAATTTCAAACTGCGCAATATAAGTTGCCGACATTGAAAACAATGCCACAAACAAAATACCATTTAAGGTATTACTGCGATTCTCTTTAGAAAAAGCCATTATTTATTTCCACTTATTTCTGATTTATTTTAAATAAAGTATACACCTTAAAAATAAATTAAAAAAACAACTGTTTTTTATGTATTATATTAATAATTTTAATATAGCTGTAATTGATAACTTAAAATGAATATTACTCTTAAACAACTTAGTGTTTTTGTTGCGACTGCACGATTAAACCGCATTACTCAAGCCGCGCACGAGCTATGCTTAACCCAATCAGCAGCAAGTCAGTCGTTAAAAGAATTAGAAAATATACTAGGTTATCAAGTTTTTAATCGTATAGGGCGAAAGTTATTACTCAACGATGCGGGACGGGCTATTTTAACTAAAGCTATTAATATGCTTGAATTACAACAGCAGTTACAGCAACCCATAACGACAGAATTAACCGGTGAATTAAAGGTTGCCGCCAGTGTCACTATCGGCTCGTATGTCATGCCACAATTATTAGCTGAGTTTGTAAAATTGCATCCTAAAATAGAACCTAAATTATTTATTAGTAATTCAGCTGATGTCATTACAAGGTTATCAGCAGGACAAGCGCATATTGGTTTGATTGAAGCCCCTGAAACCCATAATTCATTACAAATTTCACCTTGGTGCATGGACGAACTCGCTATTTTTTGTGCGAGTGATCATCCTTTGGCCGCACAACAAACTATTAATATAAAAACAATGTCAAACCAGCGTTGGATATTGCGCGAGCAAGGCTCAGGAACTCGCTCTGTATTTATTGCCGCGACACAACAACAAGGGATCATAATAAAAAACAGTATGGACTTATCACGTCAAGAAGCGATAAAACAAGCGGTTAAGGCTAACTTAGGGCTTGGTGTGCTTTCATTATTGTCTATTGAACAAGAGCTCAGCTTAGGTTTATTTAAAAAGCTAATCACCCCGCTTAATTTACATCGACAATTTTCGATTGTGCAATCAGAATATTATCAACAAAATACACTAATAAGTACTTTTAAGACATTCTTGCATCAGCATATTCCTCATCAAAATCCAATAATATTTACTCATTAGCTAAATTGAACAAATTAAATTGAAATCTCAATACGTGGCTTTGCCTTGGCGCTTAAATCAATTTGCGGCGCACATAATAATAGGCGTGCTGAGTCAATTTTACTATGCATTAAAATATAGCTTTTAAAGGCTAACTCACGCTTTTCTGCCACTTTTTTAAGGTATCTACTCACGGCCTTTTTGCTTAAAGGTTGTATACTCTCGTCAATATCTTTACGCACAGCAATCGCACATACTTTTACATTTAACCTAGTATGCTTATTCATTAATTTAATAAAGTTATTAAGATAAGGGTATTGTCTTTTATTTGGTTTTATTTGTT
>WGGB01000253.1 GCA_015491935.1 Alteromonadaceae bacterium | reverse complement strand
TTATCAAGCCAGAGTTATTGCACATTGCCATAACTCGCCCTTTACCACAGGGACAACAACTACAACAAAAGCTAAATAATGCTGGCTTTAGTAGTATTTGTGAACCGCTATTTATTTTAGAAAATAATACCAACAGCGATGTTGTTAACCAATTACTGAATAAAGGGCCACTTAATCAGCACACACCTTATGCTTTTATCTTTATTAGTGTTGCTGCGGTAGAGTTTGCTCACCAAGCATTGTCATTACCACAATGGCAACAACAGCACCCAAAAGCACAATTTTTTGCTGTCGGAAACAAAACTAAAGTGGCATTAAATGCTTGCGGTATTGTCAATATTATGTCACCTGTACAGCAAAATAGTGAAGGTTTGTTAACATTAGCTTCATTACAACATATTGAAAATGAAAATATAATTATTATTCGTGGTGAACAAGGACGAGAACATTTAGCTACGCAACTACGCAATCGTGGAGCACAAGTACATTATTTATCAAGCTATAAAAAAGTTTGGCTACAATTAAATACAAATGAAATGATGCAACGGTGGCAAAGCGCATCAATAAATTGTATTGTCATTACTAGTATTGCTTTATTAAAGCGTTTGATAAGTTTATTGTCAGAAAACAGACAAGAGCATTCAGTAAAAAGCTTAAATGATTATATTTGGGTAGTGGTGAGTAAGCGCATTGCCGAACACGCGAACACATTAACATTAAAAAATATTATTATTGCTGAGAATGCCAGTGATGAAGCAATCATTGCAAGTATTATGCAGCTAAATGACAAAAACAGTATAAAGAAAGAGACAGGATCAACTCATGAGTGAGAAAAAAAATAGCGAGCAACAAGCTTCAACCACAAGCAATACCCAAGATGCCGAACAACGTAAAGCAGACGCTATTAAGCTCATTAATAAGCAACGTGCAGAAGAAAAAACACCAATAAAAAGTGCGAAAAAAACAAAACCTGTTTCGACAAAAAATACAGCAACCTCACCGCACAAAGCAAAAATATCTAAAGTCGCGTTACTTGCTTTAACTGTTGCCCTATTAAGTGGTGCAAGTATTGGCGGTTTATATTACTGGCAACAACAGCAAGTAAATAATTTATCACAGCAATTTAATCAACAGCTAAAACAACAAAGCCAGCAACAGTTAATTGCCACTCAAAATAAAATCAAAGCATTATTAAGCAATCAACAGCAGCAAATTAACACGCAAATAAAAACAGCTATCAATCAATTGGATGCCAGTCAGCAAAAACAAGTTAGTCAACTAGAAACTAAACTAGCAAAAATTGCACAACGCAAACCGAGTGATTGGTTGGTAAACGAAAGTCAATATTTGATTAGAGTCGCGCTACGTTCTTTATGGCTAGAACATAATACACCGTCGGCAATTAGTTTATTAAAAGAGGCTGATCAACGCTTAAAAAGTTTAAACAATCCTAAATATTTACCTGTGCGTCAAGCAATTAATCAAGATATTGCAGCATTACAGCTACTACCTAAGTTAACCACTGATGATACTATTTTATCGTTAATGGGATTAGCGCAACAAATAAATAAATTACCGCTAATTAAAATAAAGGGTATTAAAGATAACACTAAGAATTCATTTCAACTTTCAGAAAACGCCACTGACTGGAAAGAAAATTTAGCACGTTCTTGGCATAAATTTATTGATGACTTTATTACTATTCGTCGTCAAGATAATACGGTTATTCCACTAATGTCACCACAATATCAGCAAAATTTACGTGAAAACCTTAGCTCAAAATTACAATTAGCGCAGTGGGCAGCAAGCCAAGGAAAAACCAAACTATACCAACAAGCCTTAAATGATATAGCGCATTGGCATCGGCAATATTTTGCTATGAATAACCCTATAAATATCAATTTTAGCCAAGAGATAAAAAAATTAAAACAAGCGGTTATCGCTATTACGCTACCCAAAACATTTACTTCATTAACGATCATAGAACAATTAATTAATGCTCAAGAGCTTAATTTACCTAGTAAAATGGCAACTGTGCCGTCTGAAGTAAAACACACTATAAACCAAAAAAAACAAGAGCAATCATTAGATACTGAAAAAACGATAAAAGTTAAAAAAAGCACGCTTAATAAAAACAAAACGACTGATAAGCCTACTATAAAAAACAACGACCTAACCAACCAGAAAAATGAGGCACTATAATGCTCCGCTTAATTATTTTAGCCATACTCTTTTTTACCGTGATAGCTATCAGCCCGTTATTAATAGATGAAAAAGGTTACATCTTAATTTCTATGGGCAAAACCACCATAGAATCGACAGTGGTTACTGGTATTATATTATTAACCCTTACTTTTTTACTTTTATTAGTCTTAATCAAATTACTACGCCATAGCATTAAATTAAGCAGTTTAAGCTGGGATAAAATAATTTTTGCAGGTCGGCGCAAGGCGCAAAAAGAATTTAACAAGGGTACTTGTGCGTATTTATTAAAAGATTATGAACAAGCGGAACAGTTAATGGCAAAGTGCGCCGAAAAATCAGGGCAAACAAAAATAGCATGGTTAGTTGCCGCCAGCGCAGCCATGCACCAAACTGATAATAAAAATGCACCAAGCAATAGCCAACATTATCTAAACTTAGTTAAACAACAAGAAGACAAAGATAACAGCGCAAGTATTGAAACAGTATTGATCAGCGTAAAATTATTTATGCAACAACAAGCCTATGCACAAGCGCGCAGTATTATTGATGATAACCATAAACTTATTGGGCATGATGCCCGTTTACTATCATTAGAAATTGATCTTTGTATTATCGAGCAACGCTGGCAAAAAGCAGCAGACTACTTAGTAACGGCGCGTAAACAAAAAACCATCAACGAAAAAACACTTCATGACTGGGAAAAAGTTATTTTTACCGCGCTATTTACTGAGCAAATTACCCAGTTTGATCAACAACACTTACAGGATTACTGGCAAGCATTAGCCAAAAAAATCCGCCAAAGTGAGGTAGTCTTATTAGCTTATTGCCAAGTGTTAGCAGAGCACAAAATAATTTCACTATTAAATAAACTACTACTGCCTAAATTGAAAAAAGAGGCAAGTACTGAATTTTTACAACAAATCCGTTTGTTACCTTTGAGTCAAGCAGATGAGTTAATTGCTGTAGTACAAAAACACTTACAAAAACAGCCACAAAGTAGCGTATGGTTAAGCACCCTTGCCCATTTAGCTTATAATAGTGCTCAGCTTGATATGGCAAATAAAGCATTTAATGCCTTGCTACAATTAGATGAGGCTGCTTATGATAAATACGACCTACTCACTTTTGCCAAATTACAACAGCAACAAGGTAATTTTCAGCAAGCCAATGAGTTGTTAATGAAAGTGGCAAATTAGGATTGTTACAACAATAATGAAGACAATAAAAAACGATAATTTTAAAGACGAGTGTTTACGCCAATTCATTGATTATTTTACCCTATTAAAAAATAGCAAAGTAGATAATGAACTAAAAAATCGACTACAAGGCTTTATAAGTGCAGGTGAATTCCTTGAGGTTATTTCTCGACAAGAAGCTAGTGAGTTGATGGAACAAGCCCATTTAACGGTATTTAAAATATCTAGCCAAGAAAGACAAAGTCAAAAATCATTAAGAAAGTCAGCACTTAATGATGACAATAGCGATTTTTTTACTGTTCCTGCTATAGAGCGAAATAAGACACGACAATAAGCTAATAATTGTCGCGGCAAGCGGCGATCTACAAAAACAAATCACCCTAATATAAATGTAGGTTGTCTCGAGCAACGCGAGGCGCAACATAATGTTGCAGCAGAACAATATACTCCCGCATTGTCTAATAAACTATATCCATATAACGTAAGCAGCAACCTACAAACACACTTATTTAATGGGTATTTATTGTAGGTCGTCACAAGCGTAGCGAGGCACGACAAAAAGTAATTCCTAAAAAGCTACGAGAACACGTTAAAGAAACGCAAACGCATCGGCATACATATGTTCAACTAGCGCGCCATGTTCAATAAAGTCGGTACGAACTTTACCGATCATATCAAAACGCCCTGCTAAATAAATATCGTAAGGTTCTAAGCTAACAATGTCTTGCATAACCACTTCATGCACTAAACCTGTTTGATATTGCCAAGTAGCATCAGCCGTTTCAACAACAGGAATAAAGTTAGCGTGGGGTAATTGCTTAACTAACGCTTGCGTTTGTTCAAGTTCATAACAAGCACTTGGTTCACGCAACCCCCAAAAAATCATGATATGGCGGTGAGATTTATGCTCAACTAAATCTTCTAGCATAGATTTAACGTAAGAAAAACCTGTGCCACCAGCCATTAATAATAATGGACGCTCACTCTCACTGCGCAAATGCGCTTGTCCAAAAGGCATTTCTATTTGTACTGTATCTGTACTTTTTAAACGCTCAATAACTTGCATGGGATAACTGTCTGCACCAAAAGCCCCTATTTGTAGTTCAATATGCTCACTTTGTGGGCCACTTGCGATAGAGAATGGTCTTTTATCGTCTTCACTCATGACAAAATTAAGGTATTGTCCTGCTAAAAAGTCAACTTTTTGCTCTGGTATTAAAATCACTTTATACACGTGATCGGTTAAGGGTGTTAACGATTTAACCTGACAATTAATTTTACTCATACTGTTTTAAAACCTTAATTTACTTATTCATTTCATTTAGTTATATCCTGATCTTCATCAGGATAACATTCTCTTTTAAGCCGATATGCTATGGGTCTATCTCAGGGTAATAATTTATTCTGGATATATTCGCGGTTAAAACCGTTGCTACAGTGAAAGAATCAATATATAAGCTAGCGAAAGCATTGTAATGAATAGCTTTACTAATTACAAAATATCTAATTCATCCCATAAATCATCAACTTGTTGCTTTATTTCATCTTTCATCACAATAGGTTCACCCCATTCTCGGGTGGTTTCACCTTGCCATTTATTGGTGGCATCTAAACCCATTTTAGAACCTAAACCCGATACTGGTGAGGCAAAGTCTAAATAATCTATTGGTGTATTTTCAATTAATACCGTGTCGCGTGACGGATCCATACGCGTGGTCATCGCCCATATTACATCTTTCCACTCGCGAGCGTTAATATCATCATCGCAAACAATAACAAACTTAGTGTACATAAATTGACGTAAAAACGACCAAACCCCCATCATCACGCGTTTGGCATGACCTGGGTATTGCTTTTTAATAGTCACTACCGCTAAACGATACGAACAACCTTCTGGCGGCAAATAAAAGTCAACAATTTCAGGAAACTGTTTTTGCAAAATAGGAATAAACACTTCATTGAGTGCCACACCTAATACCGCAGGCTCGTCAGGTGGTCTTCCGGTGTAAGTGCTATGGTAAATAGCCTCTTTGCGCATGGTAATATGAGTTACCGTAAACACAGGAAAATTATCTACCTCATTATAATAACCAGTATGATCACCATAAGGCCCTTCAGGAGCCGTTTCTTCTGGATCAATATAACCTTCCAGCACAATTTCGGCAGTGGCAGGTACTTCTAAATCATTACTGATACATTTAGCCACTTCAGTTTTACTGCCGCGCAACAAACCAGCAAAAGCATATTCTGAAAGTGAGTCTGGCACTGGCGTTACTGCGCCTAAAATAGTGGCAGGATCAGCACCTAATGCTACAGACACAGGATATTTTTCACCTGGATTGGTTTTCTTAAATTCTTGAAAGTCTAACGCGCCGCCACGATGCGATAACCAACGCATAATCACTTTATTTCGACCTAATAATTGCTGACGATAAATACCAAGATTTTGTCGGGCTTTATGCGGCCCTTTAGTAATGGTTAAACCCCAAGTAATTAACGGCGCAATATCACCCGGCCAACAGCTTTGAATAGGTAATTTGCTTAAATCAACCTCATCATCTTTCAATATAATTTGCTGGCAGAGGGGCTTTTTAACCACTTTTACAGGCATATTTAGCACTTGTTTGTACAAAGGTAATTTATCTAACGCATCACGAAAACCTTTAGGTGGTTCAGGTTCTTTTAAGGCCGCTAATAATTTTCCTACATCACGTAAGGCACTGACATCTTTTTGTCCCATGGCTAATGCCACACGCTCAGGTGTACCAAATAAATTAGTAAGCACAGGAATATCACTTTTTTCACCCTTTTCGTTGATAGGGTGTTCAAATAATAATGCGGGTCCACCAGCACGCAAAGTGCGATCGCTGATTTCAGTCATCATTAAATCGGTCGAAATAGGTTGAGTGATACGTTTTAGCTGACCAATTTTTTCTAATTGGGCAATAAAATCTCTTAAATCGCTATATTTCATGGTTGTGCTTTAAACCAAAACAAAATAAATTTGAACAATTATACCCTGCGTACTCGCCAAAGACATAATTTATTGTGTATACCAAATTGATAATACCATTAAGTAAATTCAGTTTTTTTCCACTCTACTAGAATAAAAATTAGTATTTATAATAAAAAACCAGCTAAAAATAGCTGGTTTTTTAAGATCCAATGTATAAGTAAATTTATTTACGTTTCATTGCGTCAAAAAATTCATTATTGGTTTTAGTCATTGATAATCTATCGATCATAAATTCCATTGCGTCAATTTCACCCATATCATGAACTATTTTGCGTAAAATCCACATTTTTTGTAATTCATCCGGTTTAGTTAACAATTCTTCACGACGGGTACCACTGCGATTAAAGTGGATAGCAGGGAAAACACGTTTTTCAGCAATTTTACGAGACAGGTGTAATTCCATATTACCCGTACCTTTAAATTCTTCGTAAATAACTTCATCCATTTTAGAACCCGTATCTACCAATGCCGTGGCAATAATTGTTAAGCTACCACCTTCTTCAATATTACGTGCCGCACCAAAAAAGCGTTTTGGACGATGTAAAGCATTAGCATCAACACCACCCGTTAATATTTTACCTGACGACGGAATAACTGTGTTATAGGCACGTGCTAAACGAGTAATAGAGTCGAGTAAAATAACCACGTCTTTTTTATGCTCAACCAAACGTTTCGCTTTTTCAATAACCATTTCGGCTACTTGTACATGGCGGCTTGCAGGTTCATCAAAAGTAGAAGCAACCACTTCACCTTTAACCAAACGCTGCATTTCGGTAACTTCTTCTGGGCGTTCATCAATAAGTAAAACCATTAATTCACATTCAGGATGATTACTAGCAATACTTTGCGCAATATTTTGTAATAATAATGTTTTACCCGCTTTTGGTGGCGCAACAATTAAACCACGTTGTCCTTTACCAATGGGAGAGGCTAAATCTAATATTCGTGAAGTAATATCTTCCGTAGAACCATTACCACGTTCCATCAATAAACGCTGGTTAGGATGAATAGGTGTTAGATTTTCAAAAAGAATTTTATTGCGAGAGTTTTCAGGTTTGTCAAAATTAACTTCATTAACTTTTAGCAACGCAAAATAACGTTCACTGTCTTTTGGCGGTCTAATTTTGCCATGAATACTGTCACCAGTACGCATACTAAAACGTCTAATTTGGCTAGGTGATACATAAATATCGTCTGGCCCTGCTAAATAAGATGAGTCAGGAGAACGTAAAAAGCCAAATCCATCTTGAAGAATTTCTAGCACACCGCCGCCAAAAATGTCTTCACCGCTTTTCGCGTGAGCTTTTAAAATAGCGAAAATAATGTCCTGTTTTCGCATACGAGCCAAGTGATCAAGTTTCATTGATTCAGCAAGGCTTAAGAGTTCGTTGATAGATTTTTCTTTTAGTTCGATAAGATTCATAGTGGGGTTCTTTACTATTTTATAATGCTTATTATCGCCAGAAAGGGATAAAATTTAGTTTTGTGTTTATATGTTGTATTTTTTAATGTTTCGATGATTTTGAATATCTTAGGAATAATTTTGAATGCACATCTTCAGTTGAGTAATAAAGTTAGCATTAAAAAGCTAATAGTGCAAAAAAAATACTCAATAAAAGCCCATATTAAGTGAATAAGTCAAATATGGGCGATAAAGTTTTATAAATTACTATCAATAAACTCTTTTAATTGAGTTTTAGAGAGCGCACCCACTTTAGTATCGGCAATAGCACCATCTTTAAATAGTAATAAAGTTGGAATACCACGAATACCATATTTAGGTGGTGTTACTGAATTTTGATCGATATTTAATTTACCGACGGTTACTTTGCCTGCATATTCTTCAGCAATATCATTAAGTAGTGGTGCAATCATCTTGCATGGTCCACACCATTCTGCCCAAAAATCTACTAATACTAGGCCTGAAGCATTGATAACGTCAGCTTCAAAACTATCATCGCTTAACTGAACAATTTTATCGCTCATTTCTTTCTCCATTGATATTGGCTAATTTGCCATTACTTGATTTATTAATTAATCAAAACTTGAATATAAAAATTATATACGTAAAAATCCCATGTACATAGTATTGATTGATCATTTTCAGTTTTTTATTAAAGGTGTTAAGCTTAACCTATGAAAAAAACACATTTAACAGAAACTAAGTTCACCGATCTTGCGCTTAACCCGCAAGTAGTGACCGGTTTGGAAGCCATGGGCTTTCACTATTGCACCGCTATTCAAGAAAAATCTTTACCTGTATTACTTGAGGGCAAAGATATTGCTGGTCAAGCACAGACAGGCGAAGGTAAAACTATTGCCTTTTTAGCGGCAACTTTCCATCGACTTTTACAATCACAAAAAACAGCATCAACCTCTCAACCAAGAGCCTTAATCATGGCACCAACACGTGAACTTGCTGTGCAAATTCACCGTGACGCTATTGAAATGGCAAAAAGTACAGGTTTACGCCTCGGAGTAGTATATGGTGGCGAAGGATATGAAAGTCAACGTTTAACCTTAGAAAATGGGGTTGATATTTTAATCGGCACCTGTGGTCGTTTAATTGATTACTATAAACAAGGTGTTTATCAATTAAGCAATATTGAAGTAGTGGTACTTGATGAAGCAGATCGTATGTTCGATTTAGGCTTTATTAAAGATATCCGCTATATGTTTAATAAAATGCCACCTGCCAAACAACGTTTAAGTATGCTGTTTTCAGCAACCTTGTCTTTTAGAGTCAAAGAACTCGCTTTCGAACACATGAATGACCCAGTAAGTGTTGAAATAGAACCTGAACAAAAGACAAACACTCGTATTAGCGAAGAGTTATTTTATCCCTCTAATATTGATAAAATGGCGTTACTGCAAACCTTAATTGAAGATGACTGGCCAGATAAAGCCATTATTTTTGCCAATACCAAGCATAGTTGTGAAAATATTCATGCTCATTTAGAAGCCGATGGTTTACGTGTGGGTTTATTAACTGGCGATGTACCACAGAAAAAGCGCTTAAATATATTAGAACAATTTACCGCGGGCGAGATAGATATTTTAGTTGCCACCGATGTTGCTGCACGAGGTTTGCATATTCCTAGCGTAACTCATGTTTTTAACTACGACTTACCTGATGATTGCGAAGATTATGTTCACCGTATTGGCCGTACAGGGCGCGCAGGCGAAACAGGACACGCAATAAGTTTTGCTTGTGAAGGGTATGTTTTTAATTTACCTGCAATAGAAACCTATATTGAGCATGGCTTGCCAGTTTCTAATTATGATCCCGACTCACTCTTAACTGACTTGCCTAAGCCTAAACCGCGTCAACGTCGTCATAAACCACATAATGGTGGTCAAAATCGTGGTCGTAACAGTAATCAACGTCACAGATAAATTAGTAAAAGTAACAGGTAAAAAATAAGCAATGAGCGTGAATAGTAACAACAGTCCATTATATGCAGTAATTGATTTGGGCTCGAATAGCTTTCATATGCTTATTGCTCGCCTTGTTGCCGACAGCGTACAAACCGTTGATAAAGTTAAACGTAAGGTAAGACTAGCCTCAGGCTTAAATGAAAATAATCACTTAAGCCAAGAGGCTATTGCACGAGGCATTGAATGTTTAGCCTTTTTTGCAGAGCGTTTACAAGATATTCCTGCTAGCAATATTCGTATCGTGGCTACAGCCACCTTACGTATAGCCACTAACGCTGATAATTTTTTACAGCAAGCAGAAAAAACGCTTAATCACAAAATAAATTTACTTAGTGGTATACAAGAGGCTGAGCAAATTTACTTAGGGGTTGCTCACACCAGCTGTAGCGAAAAACAACGTTTAGTGCTTGATATTGGTGGTGCCAGCACCGAAATCATTGTTGGTGAAAGATTTACCAGTAAAAAAGTCTGTAGCTTAAATATTGGTTGCGTCACTTTTAAAAAACAATTTTTTAATGATAATAACCTTAACGACTTAAATTTTAATCGAGCCATTACTGCTGCTAAAAACATTCTTACCAGTGTGGTTGACGAGTATAAAAAAATTGGCTGGCAGTCAGCTCTTAGCGGCTCGGGTACTATGCAAGCATTGGCTGAAATTTTACAATTTCAACACCTGCCCGCCATTGTTAACCTTGCTTTTTTACAAAAGATAAAACAACAACTTATTCATTGTAAAACCATTAACAACATTAATATTAAAGGGCTAGCGAGTGATAGAAAACCCGTTTTCGCCTCGGGTATTGCTATTCTAATTGCGCTTTTTGAAAGCCTAGCTATTAAGCAATTACAATTATCTTCAGGCGCTATTCGTGAAGGACTACTTTATGAAATGCTACCGAATATGCGTGCCATCACCATTAGAGAGCGTACCATAAAAGCTTTAGAAGAACGCTTTCATATCGACAATCAGCATAACCAAAGAGTTTATACACAAGCGCAAGCTTTATATCAACAACTAGCCTCAACATGGCAGTTAACCAGTGATAATGATCGACAATTGTTATCAGCCAGTTGTTTATTGCACGAAATAGGTCTTTTACTTGAATATAAACATCACCAGCGCCATGGTGCTTATATTCTTTCACAGGCTGATTTAGCTGGGTTTGATCAAGCAGATAGACAACTGTTAGTCGCCTTAGTAAGAAATTATAAAGGGGATATAGAAACACATTTACTCAATGTACAAGCCGCAACAACGGCACAAAACAGCTATTATTTACTCGCTATATTGCGCCTCGCTGTTATTTTATGCCGCCGCCGTGGTGATGACATTTTACCCAGTTATCAAGTAAGTAGTAACAACAAGGTTATTCAACTAAGCTTGCCTAAAACGTGGCTGCAGCAACATCCGCTTATTTGTGATGAACTAAAACAAGAGCAGCATTATTTGCAAGCTATAGATCTATCGCTAGAAATAAAAAGGCTTTAATCTCAAGCTGTTTAACAAGATCCTGACTTGCATAAGGGTGACTGTTAATAAAGCTTAAAAACTCAATTTCACTACATCCAATCTGCACTACGAATAACACCAACTGCAATACCTTCAATGTTAAATTGCTGACTAGTTAAATCGACTTTAATCGGTGAAAAGGCTTCATTTTCGGCATGCAAATACACCACATTACCCTCGCGCTTAAAGCGTTTAACCGTGACATCATCTTCAACACGCGCCACGACTACTTGACCATTTTGTACGTCCGTGGTTTGATGCACCGCTAATAAATCGCCGTCTAATATGCCAATATCTTTCATGCTTTCGCCATTAACCCGCAATAAGTAATCGGCGGCTGGACGAAATAAGTCGCCATCTATTTTGTAATGCTCTTCAACGTGCTCTTGCGCCAAAATAGGCTCACCCGCAGCCACGCGACCAATTAACGGTAGCCCTTCATCTTCGTGTTCTTGAAACTGTTCGGCTAAACGAATACCGCGTGATGTCCCTGGCAACATTTCTATATAACCTTTTTTGGCTAGCGCTTTTAAATGCTCTTCAGCCGCATTGGCCGATTTAAAACCAAAAAAATCAGCGATTTCGGCACGCGTTGGTGGCATACCGATGTCAGAAATTTTTTCTTTTATTAAATCAAATATTTGAGACTGTCTAGGTGTTAATGGGCGCAAGGTCATTTAAACATTTCCTGTTAATTCATACAAGCTGTATATAAGGTCAGTATAGCGGTATAAGCTTAAAGATCAACATTAAAGCTATAAAGATTAAATTTTTCAGCAACAAATTCCCGAACATTAGCAAATATCGCGGTTAAAACGCTCCTAGACGCGATAGTATCGAATCCTAAAACCTTTCCTGAGCCATCTGCATAACCTTGTTATTTTATGATAGTATTTACAAAAAAATTAACAATGAATAACAATTAAGGATTTCACTATGCGTGGTGCAGGCGGAACTTCAGGCGGCTTAGGACAATTTTTTGTCGGCTTTATTATGATGTGTGCAGGCTTTTATATGTTACTCAATGCAATTTCAGTTACTTCTAGCTTTGGTATGGGTGCGCGCCTTTACGGTTTTTCAGCCTTTGGCGGTAACTATGCCATAACCAGCGGTACTATTATGTTTCCCTTTATTTTTGGTGTCGGCTTAGTCTTTTATAATAGCAAAAATATGCTTGGTTGGTTATTAACCATAGGCTCAATTGCCGCACTTATTTTTGGTGTTATTGCCTCTATTCGCTTTAGTTTTCATAGCATGAGCGCTTTTGATTTGATCACTATTTTAATATTAGCTATGGGTGGCTTAGGGCTGTTTTTACGATCATTAAAATCTTTTGACGACAGTGAAATTAAAGATTTTAAACTGTAAAACTAATGGCGATAATTATTGTTAGCGATATTTTTGGACAACATCAAGATCTTGATGATTTTGCTCAATCACTTGCACTTAATCAACAACAGACTATTGTTGATCCTTACCAAACTCAGCGCTTTAATTTTTCTAACGAAACTCAAGCCTATCAAACGTTTATCAATCAATGTGGGCATGATAACTATGCTGAGCTGATCCTTGATAAATTAAATCATCTCGCAAATGAAAAAACAATTATTATTACTTTTAGTGCGGGTGCTGCTGCGGCTTGGCGAGCCATAGCAAACTTGCCTATAGAAAAACAAACTAACATAAAATACTTTATTGGTTTTTATCCCAACCAAATCCGTCATCACCTTAATTTACAACTACATTGCCCAGCCGTTTTATTTTTTCCTCGCCATGAAAATCATTTTTTAGTTGATAATGTTATTAACACTCTTCAGCAAAAACAGCTAACAAACTGTATTAAAACACCATATTTTCATGGTTTTATGAATCCTCAATCGGTTAATTTTAATCAGCAAGCACTATTGATATATATTAAAGAAATAGAAAAATTATTCGCAGAACTAATAGCTTAGGTTTACAATAACTCTCGATCAATACTTTACCAAAAGGATTTATAATGAAACCTTGTGTTTTACTCTTGTTGTTAATAATAACAGGGTGTCAGCAAAACTCTCCTAGCCTTGCTTTAGGCACTCTAGAACGTGACCGTATTGCTCTCACTGCAACCGCTAATGAGATTGTCATTGCCTTACCTGTTGCTGCTGGACAGTTGGTTAAAAAAGGCGATGTATTAGTCGAATTAGATGAAACTTTACAAATAGCACAGGTTAACCGCGCCAAAGCTGAATTATTAAAAACACAAGCATATTTAGATAAATTAGAAAATGGAGCGCGACCAGAAGAAGTTGGCAAAGCAAGTGCGCAAGTAACGGGGGCAAAAGCTGCTTTATTAGAGAGTGAAATCAACTATCAACGCTTGCAGGATTTAGCGAAAAACAACTTAGCAAGCCAAGCAGAGTTAACTAAATCTATTGCCATAAGAGATGAAACCATAGCCAATCTAAAATCAGCCCAACAAACCTTAATGCAACTCATTAATGGTACTCGACTTGAAGATTTAGTTATAGCTGAAGCACAATTAGCCGCAGCACAAGCAGTATTAGCAAGCGAAAATAAAAAGCTAAAAAACTTAACTATTACGGCTACTCGCGATGGTATTTTAGATAATCTACCGTGGAATTTAGGCGAACGAGTCACTATGGGTAGTCCATTGGCAATTGTCTTAGCGGGTAAAGCCCCTTATGCACGTGTTTATGTGCCTGAAACCGCACGAGTTAAAATAAAAATTGGGCAAACATTAACCGTACGAGTTGACGGTTTAACTCAAACCATTGAGGGAAAAGTACGCTGGATAGCCAATGAACCTGCATTTTCTCCTTATTACGCTCTCAACCAAACAGACCGCGCACGTTTAATGTATTTAACCGAAGTGCAATTACCTGACACTCAACAAGCATTGCCTAATGGGTTGCCTGCACAAGTTGAGCTGCCATGAATACCGTACCAGATCAAGAATTCGCTATTTCTGCGCAACAAGTCGATAGAAATTTTGGCAACTTGAAGGCTATTCAAAATTTAGATCTACAAGTTGAAAAACAGCGAATTTATGGTTTTTTAGGCCCAAATGGCAGTGGTAAAACTACCGCTATTCGTTTGCTAACAGGTTTGTTAAAACCCAGCGCAGGTTCTATTAGTGTATTAGGCTATAAATTGCCAAAAAATGCCGAAAAGTTACGCTTAAAAATAGGCTATATGACACAAAAATTTTCTCTGTATGATGATTTAACCGTAAAAGAAAACTTACAATTTTTAGCTAAAATTTATGGCTTGCAAGGTAAACATCAGCATAAACGCATTAGTAAGTTACTAAGTATTTATGGTTTAGATCAAAAAGCAAACCAGTTAGCAGGTAATATGAGTGGCGGCCAACGCCAGCGTCTATCGTTAGCTGGTGCTGTTTTACATCAACCTGAATTATTATTTTTAGACGAACCCACTTCGGCAGTTGACCCTGAAAATCGCCGCGAATTTTGGGAGCAATTATTTGATTTATGTGATCAAGGTACCACTATTTTAGTATCAACACACTACATGGATGAAGCCGAACGTTGCCATAAACTTGCTATTTTAGAAGCGGGTATTAAGCGTGCTGATGGTTCACCCGATGAACTCATGGCCAATATGAATGCTCATGTTGTTGAAGTGCTCAGTGATAATATTCGTAACTTAAAAAACCAACTATTCACTTTAAATGAAATTATTTCTGCGGCGCAACTTGGTGCGCGCTTACGGGTGTTGGTAAATAAAAAAGTTACTGATCCTATCGGTTTTTTAAAGCAACTGCCTATGGCTGAACAGATTAAACAAGCACAAATTGTTCGCCCAAGTTTAGAAGATGTGTTTGTGACTTGTACTGGGGAAGGGCGACAATGAATTCATTTTTGCGTATTCAAGCGGTTTTTATTAAAGAATTAATGCAATTAAAGCGTGATCGTATGACCTTTGGTATGGTGATTATGATCCCGCTGATCCAATTAATGTTATTTGGTTTTGCTATAAATACTAATATTCGTCATGTACCTGTAGGCGTGGTTGACCATAGCCAAACAGGGTTATCACGAGTATTAGTACAAACCATCAGCGCTACACAAATAGTTAACTTTACCCAACATTATTTAAGTATTCAACAAGCACAACAGGCAATTGCTTCTGGTGAAGTACACGCCGTTTTAATTATTCCTAAAGATGTAAGTCAACGCTTGGTACGTAACCAAAGTGTCGGATTAGGTTCTCCTCCATCAAGTGATGAAGAAACAAGCCGCCCAATTGCCCAATGGTTAGTCGATAGTTCAGATACTATGATAGCAGCAGCCATTAAAAGCTTGCGTAATATGCCATTGCTAGAACTCTTAAATAAACCTCCAAATCGCGGTACACCCACTTTTGCAGTAACGCTTTTATATAACCCTGAACAACGTACCGCAGTGAATATTGTACCGGGTTTAGTGGCTGTTATTTTAACGATGACCATGATCATGTTTACATCTGCCGCCATAGTACGTGAACGAGAGCGTGGTAATTTAGAAATGCTGATCACGACACCAGTGCGTTCTTTTGAATTAATGTTAGGTAAAATCATCCCTTATGTTTTTATTGGTTTAGTACAAACGGCAATTATTTTAGGGTTAGGGTATAGTGTTTTTGCTGTACCTATAAATGGTAGTTTATTACAACTTGGTGCGGCAACCTTATTATTTATTGCTGCTAGCTTAGTGCTAGGCTTGGTTATCTCTACTATTGCTAAAAATCAATTACAATCAATGCAAATGACTATTTTTGTCTTACTACCCTCTATATTGTTATCGGGCTTTATGTTTCCTTACGATGGTATGCCTCTTGCCGCTCAATATATTGCTGAAGCACTACCCGCTACACATTTTATGCGCTTAATTCGCGGTATAGTATTACGTGATGTTGATGTGTTTAATATGCGTTTCGATTTATACTGGTTATTAATTTTTACATTAATAGGCTTAGCCATTGCCTCATTACGTTTTAAGAAAAATTTAGATTAACAGGAAACAATTTATGAAAATTTTAGTTACGGGCGCAGCTGGTTTTATTGGCTCTCATGTTGCTTTATATTTATTGGCGCGTGGCGACGATGTTATTGGTATTGATAATTTAAATGATTATTACGATGTAAATTTAAAAAATGCACGACTAAAACGTATTGATGACTATTTAAAAAATGGTGGTGAAACTAGTTTCCCCTATCCACAAAGCAACAACCTTGGCAAGTTTACTTTTATTAAAATGGATGTGGCGCAGCGTGACGAAATAGCCGCATTATTTAAAGAACAACAATTTGATAAAGTAGTACATTTAGCAGCACAAGCTGGTGTACGTTATTCTATTAATAATCCACATGCTTATATCGACAGTAATATTGTCGGCTTTATCAATATATTAGAAGGTTGTCGCCATCATAAAGTAGAGCATTTAACCTATGCATCTTCTAGCTCCGTTTATGGTGCGAACGAAAATATGCCTTTTTCAGTTGCCGACAATGTAGACCACCCGTTATCTTTATATGCCGCAAGTAAAAAAGCTAACGAATTAATGGCGCACTCTTATAGCCACCTTTATGGTATAGCCACCACAGGTTTACGTTTTTTTACCGTTTATGGTCCTTGGGGACGTCCTGATATGTCGCCATTTTTATTTGCCGACGCTATCGTTCAGCAAAAGCCATTAAAGGTATTTAACTATGGCAAACATAAACGTGACTTTACTTACATTGACGATATTGTTAATGGCATCATAAAAACTTTAGATCATAGCGCACAGCCTAATAAAAATTGGTCGGGTAAAACTCCAGATCCAAGCAGTAGTAAAGCACCATGGCGTATTTATAATATTGGTAATCAAACGACTGTAGAGCTGCTCGATTATATTGAAGCTATTGAAAAAGCACTCGGTAAAACCACCAAAAAAGAATTATTACCTTTACAACCAGGTGATGTTCCAGACACTTATGCTGATGTTGAAGCGTTGGTAAACGATGTTGGTTACCGCCCAAATACCGACCTAACGACAGGTATCGGTAAATTTATTGATTGGTATATGGATTACCATAAGATTAAATAACATTGATGTACTTGAATGATCACAACAAATGTAGGTTGCCACGAGCGTAGCGAGACACAACATTAGCAGAAATAACAAATATCTCAAATAACCCGCTATTTTGAGTTTGTTCTCGCTAATTTTTGCAATGGCGGTTTACTTAACAGCGCTGAAATTGGCACTAATTGAATATCTTCTTTGGCTAATCGCGGGATCAACAAGGCTAAAGCTTCCACGGTTTCAGGGTGAGGATGCGCAATAGCAATAGCGGTATGGCTACGACTATGGCGAGCTTGCCAAATTAAACGGTAAAACTGCTGCTCAATATATTTTTCATCTAACTGATTATCTAAAAATATGTTGCGACTTAACTCAGGCACATCAAAGGCTCTAGCAACCCGTCCTGCTTTCGATCTATTACTGGTTAAACTATCTAAAAACAATAAATTATTATCTTTTAAAAAGCGCATTGTCCATGCCATAGGCTTATACATTTGTGTTAAGCGACTGCCCATATGGTTATTAATGCCAATAGCAAAGGGAATTTCGTGATAAGAACTGGCTAAACTCGCCCTAAGTGCTTGTTCATCCATATCAATGGTTAATGCACCTGGCCCTAATAACTTGCCGTTTTCAGACTCCATTGGAATATGTAACATAATATCGTGATCAGCTTGATAAGCTTGTTTAGCTAAATTTTTACCGTATGGGGTATGCGGTAAAATAGATAAAGTTAATCTCCCCGGTAACGTGAGTACATCACGATCAGATTTACGATATCCAATATCATCAATAACAATGACAATACGCGCCTGTTTTTGCTGCGCATGATTTGTATGTTGAGCAATACTTTTTGCCCAAGTTAATGATGATAATTGTAATAATATAATAAGAAGGATAATGCGCATTAGTTTTTTAATCGCAATTAAGCGTACTGATATGTCCTGTTAATGGGGCTTATTTTTTAACGTTATTTTACGAGAGTAACAGAAACGACTAATTAAAAAAATGCTTAGGGCATTAAAGTTTTATTTTGAGCTTATTTTTTAATTATAACTTATTGGCACCAGAGTTTAGGATTAACCGCTTTACCATCATGGCGCACTTCAAAATACAGCGCAGCACGAGTTTGACCGCCACTTTGCCCGACTAAAGCAATGGGCTCACCTGTTTCAACGCGCTCACCAACATTTTTTAATAACGCCTGATTATGTCCATATAAACTCATATAACCATTACCATGATCAATAACAATCACTAAACCATAACCATTTAACCAATCAGAAAAGAGCACTTTACCATTGTGAATAGATTTTATTTCTCGACCAATAGGTGCGCCAATTAACACGCCTTTCCATCTTAAATAGCCTTGTTTGCGATTACCAAATTTTTTCAATAAACGCCCTTTTACAGGCCAAGATAACTTATGTTGTAATTTGTCTAATCCCGCTAAATCTAACTCTTCACGCGCTAATTGTTGTAATCGATTTAACTCTATCGCTAAATTTTCTTCTTCACTTTGCAGCTTTTTCAATAATTGTTGTTTGCTCAATAACTGACGATTAAGTTGTTTTATGGTATTTTTTCGGGCTTTACTTGATTTTTTTAATTCTGCTTTTTGCGCTAATTGTTGTTGTTTTAATTCAAGTAATTTATCCGCTTGTATTTGTTGCTGCTCGGTAACTTTAGCCAAGGTTGCTACCGTTTGCTCAAATTGTTTTATTTCATCAATGCGTGCTTTATTAAAGTATTGATAATAAGTTAACGTGCGTTGAATACTGGCTGGTTTTTCTTGGTTAAGAATAAGCTTTAAATAGTCATGATCACCATTTGAATAGGCGGCACGTAATTGTTGAGCTAATAATTCTTGCTGTTGTTGCTTTTGCTTAATAAGTTGTATTTTCTGTTTTTTTAATGAGCTGATTTTCTTTCTTGTGGTATTTAAAAGGTTATTGGTCTCATTCACCTTTTTAGCGACCGCAGCAATAGCCAGTTCATTTTCTTTTAACTGCGCTTCTAACTTTTTACGTTTTTTATTGGTTTTAGCAATCGTTTGTTTTTGCTCAGTGATGGCTTTATGAACATTTTTTAATTGATGGTCGGTTTCTATAGCTTTGCTTTGCTCTTGTTCGAGTCTATTAACATCATCAAGAGCATAAACAAAATCAGTAACAATTATGCTACTCGCTAGGCTAAGGAGCATAAAAATACCGCGAATATTTTTGTACTTTTTATACAAGAACATCAACAATAACAACCCTATTATTCATCAATCAAAGACATTAAAGGCTTACCTGTCATTTCAGCGGGCTGAGGCAAATTCATCAGAGTTAATAAGGTTGGCGATATGTCACTCAATGCGCCTGTTTTAGCCGCAACAGCTTGACGACCAACATAAATTAAAGGCACAGGATCACAAGTATGTGCCGTATGTGCTTGTCCTGTTTTTTCATCAACCATTTGCTCAGCGTTACCATGATCGGCGGTGATCAAGCATTCGCCACCCACACTTTTAAGTGCGTCAACCACGCGTCCTATTGCTAAATCTACGGCTTCACAAGCTTTAACTGCGGCATCAAATTTTCCAGTATGACCAACCATATCACCATTAGGATAATTACAAACAATAAAGTCATACTGTTGATCTTTAATGGCAGCAACTAATTTATCGGTTAACAACACAGAATTCATTTCGGGTTGTAAGTCATACGTAGCCACTTGCGGTGAAGGTACTAAAATACGCTCTTCACCATCAAAGGTATCTTCTTTGCCACCACTAAAAAAGAAAGTGACATGAGCATATTTTTCAGTTTCTGATATACGTAATTGTGTTTTATGGTGCTTTGCTAGCCACTCTCCCATAACATTAACTAATGGTGTGGGTGGAAATGCACAATGAGCTTTAATATCAGTGGCATATTCGGTGAGCATAACAAAGTCGCTTAATGCGGGAACTTTACTACGAGTAAAATCATTAAAGTTTTTATTCGTAAAACAACGACTTAATTGACGAGCACGATCGGCTCTAAAATTCATAAAAATCATCGCGTCATCATCATTAACCGTGATCGCTTGTCCTTTTTTATCTAAAATAGTACTCGCGCTAACAAATTCATCATTTTCATCACGTTGATATGCCGCGTCTAAAGCCTCTAAGGCATTGTTATATTGATATTTACCTTGCCCTGATACAATTAAATTATAAGCTTGTTCTACACGATCCCAGCGTTTGTCTCTATCCATTGCATAATAACGACCTATTAATGAGGCAACCTGCCCTTGTTCATCATCACCACTAAATAATTGTTCAAACTTAGCTTGCGCTTTTTTTAAAGAAGATAGTGCACTACGCGGCGGCGTATCTCGACCATCTAAAAATGCATGTAAATATACTTTTTTAGCACCACGCGCCTTGGCTAACTCAAGCACGGCAAAAATATGCTCTTCATGACTATGGACACCACCAGGTGAAAGCAAACCAAATATATGCACCGCTTTATTTTTTGCTACTGCTTTATCTACCGCAGCACATAAAACACTATTATGAAAAAAATCACCATCAGCTATTGCTTTAGTAATACGCGTAAAATCTTGATAAACAATACGGCCCGCGCCTAAATTAACATGACCGACTTCTGAATTACCCATTTGCCCATCAGGTAAACCTACCGCCATACCTGAAGTTTCAATAAGCATATTAGGATATTTTTGTTGTAAATCATCAATAACGGGGGTTTTGGCATGAAAAATCGCATTAGATTGATGATCTTTACGATATCCCCAACCATCTAATATAATAAGAACCATAGGTTTTTTAACTGACATTGATGCTTTCCTAATATAAATTGACTAAAAATAAAATGAGTGAAAACTCAGCTAATTGTACCGTGATTAAGCCATAAATCACCAGTTATAGCACTATACTTTTCGAGTATATCAAGCAATAACATTGAATATGTGGTTATTGTTAATTTTGGCTGTATAATATCGGCAATTTTTTACGCAAATAACGGTTGTACTATGGAACAATATTTAACTTTTTTCAGTAATCATCCAATACTAAGCATTGCTTGGCTCGCTATTTTTTTAATGATTATTTTCACCACAATTAAAATAAAAATGTCACCTGTTAAAGTTATTGGTACCCAAGAACTGTCTTTTTTAGTCAATAAAGAAAATGCAGTATTAGTTGATATTCGTGACGAAAATGATTTTAAAGCCCGCCATATTATTGATTCTCGTCGCTTAGCCAAAGAAAAAATAGCAAAGAATGACTTCGCTAGCCTTGAAAATGACAAAGATAAACCCATCATTATTATTTGTAATGCTGGTATTAGTGCGCAAGGTGTCGCTGAAAAATTAATTAAAGCAGATTTTAATAAGGTTAATGTACTTAAAGGTGGCATTAACGGTTGGATAAGCGCGGGCTTACCCGTGATTAAAAAATAGTAGGTTATTATGGCTAAAGTAGATATTTATACCACAACATATTGTCCTTATTGTGTACGAGCAAAAACTTTGTTAACGCAAAAAGGCGTTACTTTTAATGAAATTAAAGTAGACGAACACCCAGAACTGCGCAGCAAAATGACACAGCGTAGTCATGGTGGTAGAACTGTACCACAAATTTTTATTGCCGATAAAGCGATTGGCGGCTGTGATGAACTGTACGCTTTAGAAGCAAATAACCAACTAGACGCGCTATTACAACAATAATTAATAGAGTAATAACCTTTAACATTCGTTACTTGCGATAGCAAATATTAACGACTAACTTATAAAACAGGAATGACCTTATGTCTGATGAAATTCAAAACGGCGCAGAAAACAGTGCTGAAGAACAACCACAATTTTCTATTCAACGTATATACACTAAAGATGTTTCTTTTGAAACGCCTAATTCTCCTGCCATTTTTCAAAAAGAATGGAAGCCAGAAGTGAAATTAGATTTAGATACCCGTTCAAATAAATTAGCTGATGATACTTTTGAAGTAGTCTTAGCGGTAACGGTAACGGCAACTGTTGAAGATCAAACAGCCTTTTTAGCCGAAGTACAACAAGCGGGTATTTTTACTATCGGTAATATGCCAGAAGCTCAGTTAGCTCATATGATTGGTGCTTTTTGTCCGACAACTTTATTTCCTTATGCTCGTGAAACAGTGGCTAATTTAGTTAATCGCGGTTCATTCCCACAACTAAACCTTGCTCCTGTTAACTTTGATGCGCTATTTGCTTCGTATGTGCAACAACGCGCAGCAGAACAACAAACGTCTGAAGTACCCGCTCCTTCTGAAACGCATTAATTAATCGTTATAACCAATAATGACTGCTACTAAAAATCAAGCCAAAGTAACAGTGTTAGGCGCAGGTTCTTACGGAACTGCGCTTGCTATTTGCTTAGCCAGAAATGGTCATAGCACGTTATTGTGGGCAAGAAATAAAGATCATATTGCGCAAATGCAAAGTTCAGGTAAAAATCAAAAGTATTTACCTGACATTGACTTTCCTAAAAGCTTATTTGTTGAAGCTGATTTAACTAAGGCCATGTCATATAGTGATATTGTATTGGTTGTTGTCCCTAGTCATGCCTTTGCGGGTATGTTGTCAGCAATAAAACCTTTACTCACTGACAACCAAAAAATAGTGTGGGCAACCAAAGGATTAGAGCCTGAAACAGGGCGCTTATTACAAGATGTTGCTCGAGATATTTTAGGTGAAAAAGTCTCTCTCGCAGTATTATCAGGACCTACGTTTGCAAAAGAAATGGCAATGGGCTTGCCTACCGCTATTTCTTTATCGTCAACTGATGATGATTTAGTCGCTGAATTTTCAGAGCTATTACATTGTGGAAAATGCTTTCGAGTGTACACCAATAAAGACTTTATTGGTGTACAGCTTGGTGGTGCGGTTAAAAATGTTATTGCTATTGGTGCTGGTATGGCTGATGGCATTGGTTTTGGTGCTAATGCGCGTACTGCCTTAATTACTCGTGGTTTAGCCGAAATGACTCGTTTAGGTCTGCCATTAGGCGCTGATCCGACAACCTTTATGGGGATGGCTGGTTTAGGCGACCTAGTTTTAACCTGCACCGATAATCAATCACGTAATCGCCGTTTTGGTTTAGCATTGGGTGATGGTGTTAGTGTAGAACAGGCTATTAATGATATTGGTCAAGTAGTTGAAGGCTATCGCAATACGAAAGAAGTGTATTTATTGGCGCAACGCATGAATGTAGAAATGCCAATAGTTGAGCAAGTTTATAAAGTACTTTATCAAGGTAAATCCGCAAAATCTGCCGCAATTGATTTATTATCAAGAGCGCGTAAATACGAATAGTTTGTTTAAATTTATTGAGTTGTTGCGCCTCGCTACGCTCGTGACAACCTACATTTAACGCGATGAAGGGTGGGCATTTCGTTCCTCATGCACCACCCTACATTTTTATAATAGTATTGTTTAACTCTCTTCTTTTAACCAACGCGCTACCGTTTTAGCAAAGTAGGTTAAAATACCATCAGCACCTGCACGTTTAAAGGCAAGTAAGCCTTCCATAACACAAGGTTTTTCAGCCAACCAACCATTTTGAATAGCTGCCATGTGCATGGCATATTCACCACTAACTTGATACGCATAGGTTGGTACTTTAAAGGTGTCTTTTACTTGGCGTACCACATCTAAATACGGCATACCAGGCTTAACCATGACCATGTCTGCGCCTTCATAAATATCTTGAGCGACTTCATGCAATGCTTCATTACCGTT
>WGGB01000252.1 GCA_015491935.1 Alteromonadaceae bacterium | reverse complement strand
CTGCTAAAATAACCTCACTTGCACCCGTTTCTTGGATGTCAGGTACGGTGGTTAGTAAAAATGATGCAAAAATTGCAGCCGAAATATCGGGGCGTTTAATTTATTTAGTTGAAATAGGCAGCCAAGTCAATGCGGGTGATTTGCTTGCTAAACTCGATGATAAGGCACTACAAATACAATTAAAAGAAGATCAGGCCAAAGTAAAAAAAGCGCAAGCGCAATTAAACTTTTTACAATCAGAATTAAAGCGTAAAAAGACATTAGTAAAACAAAATTTATCCGCTATCACCGATTTAGACAAAACGCGATCAGAACGTGATATTGCCCAAGGTGATTTAGCCATTGCAAAAAGCCAACTAGCACTGACAAAACAAAAATTAACCTATAGCCAATTAAAAGCACCATTTACAGGTATTGTTGTACAGCGTTTAGGTAACTTAGGCGAGTATGTTAATAATGGCACTGCTATTATTCGTTTAGTTCAAACTAGCCAGCGTGAAGCGTCTATTTTTATTCCCGTAACGTCATATCAATATATGAAAAAATATTTAAGTTCAAAAGCAGGTGTGGCCATTAAATCAGCTTTAGGCAATAAAATGGTTCCGTTAATAGCCTTAATTCCTGTTGCAGATAAGCGCTCTCATTTAATTGAAGCTCGTTTAAGTTTAGCTACACTTGATTGGCCTATAGGTCTTAATATTAAAGTTGCTATTGCCAATAGTGATAATAAAAAAGTATTAGCCGTACCGCGCGATGCTTTAGTATTAAGGCGTAATGGTATTAGTCTTTTTAAAGTGAATAAAGACAATAAAGCTGAGCAAGTATCTGTTAACGTTGGCATTGGCGCAGGTGAATGGGTTGAAGTTATTGGTAATGTATCGCCAAATGATAAAATTATAGTCCGTGGTAATGAGCGCGTACGTGCAGGCCAAGTGGTACAAGTTAAAAATAATAATAAAAACTTAATTTCCAGTAAAAATACTAGCCCAAATAATTAAAAAGTAAATTTATGATCTTAACAACAGCTTCATTAAAAAACCCTACCGCCGTTATCGTTGCAATATTATTAGCAGCATTATTTGGTTTGATCAGTTTTTTTAAACTACCGATCCAATTAACGCCTGATATTAGCCAACCCATTATAACGGTTTCTACCTCATGGCGTTCTGCTGCCCCTGAAGAAATAGAAGCTGAAATAATAGAACGTCAAGAAGATGCGCTAAAAGGTTTACAAGGTTTAGTTTCTCTTGAAACGACATCAAGCCAAGGTACGGGTAATGTTGTTTTACGTTATCAAACGGGAGTAGATTTAGAGCGCGCTTTAATCGATTTAATGAGTGCATTAAATCAAGTGCCTAGCTATCCAGCTGATGCCACCGAACCAGTTATTTCTGTTGGCGGCAATAACACGTTTACCGCAATAGCATGGTTGGCATTAAAGCCTTTACCTAGTAACAAACGAGATATCACCACTTACCAAGATTTTGTTGAAGAAGTCATACAAACACGACTAGAGCGTGTTAGTGGTGTATCTAAGGTTAATGCTTTTGGCGGCCTCGGAAGTGAGTTACGCGTTACCTTTAATCCCTACAAGACAGCAGCGTTAGAACTTGATTTACCTAAAGTTTCTTCTACCCTTGCCAATAACACCGACTCTTCTGGTGGTTTTAATGAAATAGGTCGTCGCAAATATACTTTGCGTTATTCGGGGAAATATTCGCCCGATAAATTACAAGATATGATCATTGAATGGCGTGATGGACAGCCTATTTTATTGAAAGACATTGCTAAAGTTGAGTTAGCTTTTCAGGATAGAACGGGCATTTTAACTCTTGATGGATCTCCAGCCATTGCGATGAATACGCAAGTTGAGCAAGGCGTTAACGTTATAAAGGTAATGAAAGAGCTAAAAGCGGCAGTAAAAGAATTAAACCAAGGCGCATTAAAACGTGAAGGATTACAGCTCATTCAAATGTATGACGAAACAGTCTACATTGGCCGTTCAATGGCTTTAGTAAAAAACAACTTAATATTGGGGATTCTTTTAGCGATCAGTGTTTTATGGTGGTTTTTGCGTAAATTTAGGGCGACGTTAATTGTTGCTGTCGCCATTCCTATCTCAATTATAATTACCCTTATAGTCATGTATATAACGGGGCGAACCTTAAATATAATTTCTATGGCAGGATTAGCCTTTTCGGTGGGAATGGTGTTAGATGCAGCCATTGTAGTACTCGAAAATATTGTTCGTTTGCGAGAAAAAGGAGAATCACCTCATAACGCTTCTTTTTTAGGGGCAACACAAGTGTGGGCAGCCTTATTAGCTTCAACAGTTACTACTGTTGCAATATTTTTACCCATCGCTTTTTTAGATGATGTTTCAGGACAGCTTTTTGCTGATTTAGCGATTACTATTGCCGTAGCAATTATAGCCTCATTATTGATTGCTGTTACCGTATTACCAACGGCAGCACGTAAATTACTTGCCGCAAAAAGTGATAAAGATCCGCACGAACATTGGTGGCAAGGCATCACTAAAACCATTCTGAATATTACTAATACTCAAACCAAACGAGTTATATGGGTCTTTGGTTTAATGTTTATTTCGGTTATTGGTAGCTGGTTGTTATTCCCCAAAATAGACTATTTACCCAAAGGTAATCAAAACCAGTTTCAAGCCTTTATTTTACCTCCGCCTGGTTTGAGTTATCCAGCTGCACGTTTTGAAATGAGTGATGAAATTAATCGGCGTTTAAAGCCTTATCTTGAAGGAGAAAAGCAACCAAAAATAAAACATTCATGGATGGGCTTTTTTGGCTCTTTTGGCTTTATGGGTGGGCGAGCAGAAAATGCTGACGATATTTCTCGTATTGTGCAAATTCTAAATAGTAAAATATTGCCTGGTTTTCCTGACACTATGGCTTTTGCTTCGCAATCACAATTATTTGCTAATTTAAGTGGTGGTCGTCGTATTGACATTGATATTCAAGGTAATGATGTTGATGAATTGTTAGCCGCGGCGCGTATTGGTTACGGTGCGGTAAGTGCGGCATTACCTAAAGCACAAATTCAACCTAAACCAGGGTTAACACTGGCAGAGCCAGAACTTTTGATGGTTCCTAAAGAGCGTCGCCTTGCTGAAGCTGGCTGGAACAGACAACAAATGGCGGGTATTTCACGTGCATTAGGAACCGGTTTATACGTAGGCGATTTTTTTAATGGTCAAAAACGTTTAAATGTATTTTTGCGCAGCGAAGACTGGCAAACACCAGAAGAACTTGCCGCGATCCCTTTATATACGCCAAAAGCAGGGATTCAACAAGTTGGCGATTTAGTTGATATTGTCAGAACTGCAGGTCCTAGCTCTATTCGTCGCATTGACAGAAAACGTACCATTACTTTACAAGTAACACCGCCTAGTGGTTTAAGTTTAGAAGAAGCTATTACAATAATTAAAGCCAAAGCAGAGCCAGCAATACTCGCTTCATTAAATAAAAACACAACCAATAAAAACCATGAAAGCAATGGTAGCAATGGTAGCAATGGTAGCAATGGTAGCAATGGTAGCATAGCTTATCGTGGTAGCGCAGAAGCATTAACACAAGCATTAACAAATATGAGTCAAAGTTTTATTTTAGCCTTAATTATTTTATTTTTATTAATGGCGGCATTATTTCGTTCTTTTAAAGACAGTATTTTGGTTATATTAACTATTCCGCTTGCAACTATTGGTGGTATAGCCTTATTAAAAATAACGAATCTATTTATTTTTCAACCACTTGATTTACTGACTATGATAGGTTTTGTCATTTTATTAGGGTTAGTGGTCAACAATGCTATTTTATTAGTCTATCAAACACGTATCGGTGAAGCCGAGGGTTTATCACGTACTGATGCGGTACAACACGCAGTGCGTATTCGTCTACGTCCTATTTTAATGAGTACATTAACTAGCTTGTTTGGTATGTTACCTTTATTAATTATTCCTGGTGCTGGTGCAGAATTATATCGTGGTATCGCTGCTGTCATTGTTGGTGGTATGAGTGTTAGCACCCTGTTTACCTTGATATTTTTACCCAGCTTATTACAAATGGGAAAATCAAGCACAAAAACAGATTTTGCTGAATTGTAACTGATAACATCTCTTTTTAAGGCATTACTTTCGCAATAATCGTAATGCCTTAATCTAATCTATTGATCTAACGCATAAACTCAGCAATAAAAGCTTTAATTTTTTATTTTACTAACCTTTATTTAATACAGATCAAAATGTTTTTCGGCATTATTCTTACAATTGTTGTTATCATATTGATCACACTAAAGAGTAAAACAAATGAGTGCAATTGTTGAATTTATGACAAGTAAACATCGTGAATGTGACGATATATTTTCTGAAGTTGAAGCCGCCGTAGCCATTGAAGATTGGGATAAAGCGACACAAAAATGGCCTATTTTTGAGGAAGAATTAGAATTACATTTTCAAGCTGAAGAAACTATTTTATTTCCTCAATTTGAGCAAGTTACAGGAATGACAGCAGGTCCAACTCAAGTGATGCGCATGGAGCATGAACAAATTCGAGCGTTAATTAAAAGTTTAAATAAAGATTTACTTGATAACAACAAAATAAGTTTTTTAGGATATTGCGAAACCTTAATGGTATTAATGCAACAGCACAACATGAAAGAAGAAATGATGCTCTATCCGATGAGCGAGCAACACTTACCTAATGTTAATGCGGTAAGCGATGCTCTGCATAAACATTATCATTCTTATTCAATAAAGTGTAAATAAAAATAAATCGTAAGTTATGTATCTATAACTCATGAAAGCAGTATTGCTCAATGTTAGTGAGCTCTTCGCCAGAGCCAATTATTTTTCAAACCACATTAATTTTATTAAAAAAATATTTTATGAATATTAATCAATCAATATCTCCTTTTTCTGAACCGACAACTAAATATATTGCTTGTGAAAATTGTTCGATGGAACCTATTTGCCAACCCACAAATCAAGCAGATCAATCTTTACTCCTTTCGGCTCATTACCTTGATAAGCGCATTAGTATTAAGGCTGGCACAAGCTTATTTACTAAAGGAGAATCATTATCGGCAATGTATGCCGTATGTTCAGGTAGCTTTAAACTTTGTATGGGAAGTCAGGATAATGTAAAAATTATTAATTTCCGTTTTCCAGGTGAATTGCTTGGTGAAGATGCATTATTTCCACAAAAATATGCTTGTGATGCCATTGCCCTAGAAGAAAGCAGTATTTGTAAAGTATCTGTACGTGAATTAACAAGCAATGCTAATTTAGTCCCCGATTTGCAAGCTAATTTAGTGACGCTACTAAGCCGTCAAAGCTATTTTAATCAACAAGAATTTGCTAGTTTAATCGCAAAAAAGTCAGCTGAAAGTTTGCTGGCCGCCTTTTTACTGAATGTAAATATGCGTACTAGTAAATACAGAACAATAGCCAATATTTTGTATTTGGCCATGAGTAGAGAAAATATTGCTAATTTTTTAGGGTTAAGACGAGAAACATTAAGCCGTTTATTATCAAGATTTCAAAAAGAAGGGTTGATTTTACTTAATGGTAAAAGTATCACCTTGCTCAACCTCGAACAACTCACCCATTTAACTAATGACTAAAATGAAATGATTTAATATTTTAACGCTATAAAGATAATTTATTATTGATAATTGGCTGATTTTACAAAAATAGTCTACCTTAACAAATGAAGCTCATTGAGCATTAACCCTCAGAAAATATTTTTTATTGTTCTATATCAACAAATTTGATTGTTTTTCATTTAAAAAATGAACAAAATCAAAATCTCAGTTGATTTATAGCACGTGCAAAGAGTAAAATTCTGTAATCAAAGTGTAACTGTATGGCTTTACGTGACTTATGTCACAGCATAATGAAATTAAGCTATATAATACTCTATGATTAAAGTAGGAAAAATTCTCGTTAATAATTATAACTTCGGAAACCTTAACATGAGTCAAACTAATATGTCGGCAGTTGACTACAACTTTGATGTTGTACGTCAGTTTACTGTAATGACTGTAATTTGGGGCTTTGTAGGTACGTTAGTGGGTGTTATCATTGCTGCGCAATTAATATGGCCAGCATTAAATTTTGACACACCATGGTTAACATACTCACGCCTTCGCCCTTTACATACTAATGCTGTTATTTTTGCATTTGGTACTAGTGCATTATTTGCAACATCTTATTACGTGGTGCAACGTACTTGTAAAACAACCCTTTTTGGTGGCAAATTAGCCGCTTTTACCTTTTGGGGATGGCAAGCTATTATTGTAGCTGCTGTTATATCTTTACCTTTAGGTTATACCACTTCAAAAGAATATGCAGAGCTAGAATGGCCTATTGACATTGCTATTGCTGTAGTTTGGATTTGTTATGCTATTGTTTTTTTTGGTACTTTAGCTAAACGAAAAGTGTCACATATTTATGTAGCCAACTGGTTTTTTGGTGCTTTTATTTTAACGGTTGCGGTACTACACATTGGTAATAGCATGGCGATACCGGTTGCGCCAATGAAATCTTATTCAATATACTCTGGTGCTATTGATGCAATGATGCAATGGTGGTATGGGCATAACGCCGTAGGTTTCTTACTTACAGCAGGTTTTTTAGGTATGATGTATTATTTTGTACCTAAACAAGCAGAACGTCCTGTTTACTCATATCGTTTATCAATTGTCCATTTTTGGGCGCTAATTTCTTTATATATTTGGGCTGGCCCTCATCATCTTCACTACACAGCTTTACCTGATTGGACTCAATCTGTTGGTATGGTAATGTCTGTTGTACTATTTTTGCCATCTTGGGGCGGTATGATCAACGGGATTATGACGCTATCGGGTGCTTGGCATAAATTACGTAATGATCCTATTTTACGTTTCTTAATTGTTTCTTTATCTTTCTACGGTATGTCTACCTTTGAAGGACCAATGATGGCGATAAAATCAGTTAATGCATTATCTCATTATACTGACTGGACTATTGGTCACGTACATTCAGGTGCTTTAGGCTGGGTTGCTATGGTGTCTATTGGTGCTATGTATCATTTGATCCCTGTGCTCTTTAATCAAGGTCGTATGTATAGTATTAAATTAATTAACACCCATTTTTGGATCCATACCTCAGGCGTTATCTTATACATTGTTGCTATGTGGATTTCTGGTGTTATGCAAGGTTTAATGTGGCGTGCAGTAAACTCTGACGGTACCTTAACTTATAGCTTTGTTGAAAGTTTAACGGCTTCATATCCATTCTACTTTATGCGCTTTTTAGGTGGCGTTCTTATTGTTACGGGCTTCGTGATTATGCTTTATAACATGATCAAAACCATCAGAGCAAAAGACGGAAGTCTTCAGCCTGTTGAAGCAGCTTAAGGGAGATTGAAAATGTCAAACGAACATAAAGAAATGACAAATAAACATGAAAAAGTAGAAACCAACGTGGGATTGTTTTTTATTTTTGCAATTTTAGCGATCAGTGTTGGTGCTTTAGTTGAAATAACGCCGTTATTCTTTCAAAAAGCTATGGTCACTCCTGTGACTAATTTAAAGCCTTATACAGCCTTACAAATGGAAGGCCGTGATATTTATATCCGAGAAGGCTGTCATGTTTGTCACAGCCAAATGATCCGCCCATTTAGGGCTGAAACAGAACGTTATGGTCACTATAGTGTTGCTGGCGAAGGTGTATGGGAACATCCATTTTTATGGGGTTCTAAACGTACAGGTCCTGATATAGCGCGTGTTGGTGGTCGTTATAGTGATGCATGGCATCGTGCTCACTTAATTAATCCTCGTTCGGTAGTACCAGAATCTAATATGCCTTCGTTTAAGTGGCTTGATAAAAATAAGCTGACGGGTGAATTAACCGCTAAAAAGTTAAAAACCTTTAATTTTTTAACTAAGAGTCATCAACGTATAGATAAAAATGGCAACCGTATTCCACTATATAGTGCTGAAGATATTGCTGGTGCTAAAGCCGCAGTAAAAGGTAAAACTGAAATGCAGGCCTTGATTGCTTATTTGCAATCACTGGGTCTTGCATTGAAATAAATAAAGGTTATTAATATGGATTTCGGCACAATCAGAGGAATATTTACCCTCTTAATTTTCGCCATTTTTATCATTATTGTGATCTGGTCATATAGCAAAAAACGTAAATCGTCATTTGATGAAATTGCAAATTCAATTTTAGATGATGATTTAAAGACTGTTCACTCTAAACAAGATAGAACAACAAAAAGCAAACAGGAGACTAATAATAATGTCTAGCTTCTGGAGTATCTGGATATCCGTTCTTACACTTGGCACTTTAGTAGGTTGTTATCTATTATTACGTTGGTGTTTAAAGAACTTCGCTGGTGTTAAAGAAGGAGAGTCGATGGGACACTCTTTTGACGGCATTGAAGAATTAAATAACCCACTACCAAAATGGTGGAGTACATTTTTCTTATTAACAATCATTTGGGGATTTGGTTATTTATTATTTTACCCTGGTCTTGGTAACTGGAAAGGCTTGTTTGGCTGGCAAAGTTCTAACCAAGGTATATTAAATATTGCTGAATCAAAAGCACGTACGTTAAATAACTTAAAACCTGGATCTGGTGTTTTAAACCAGTATGACCGTGAAATTGCCGCAGCAAACGCTAAATATGATCCAATTTTTAAAGCTTATGCATCGCGTAGTATTAAAGATTTAACTAGTGATAAAAAAGCTTTAAAAATAGGTCAAAGTTTGTTTTTGCAAAATTGCTCACAATGTCATGGTAGTGATGCTCGTGGTAGTACTGGATTTCCTAACTTAACTGATGATGATTGGTTATACGGGGGTTCACCGGCAACGATTGAAGAAACCATTTTAAAAGGTCGTAAAGCACATGGCATGATAGCTTGGTTAGACGCTTTAGGTGGAGAACAAGGTGTTAAAGAAGTTGCAGCTTATGTTATTAGCTTAAGTGGACGAAAAGTGGATCCTAAATTAGCTAAAGCAGGTAAAGCACGATATCCAATGTGTGTAGCCTGTCATGGTCCTAAGGGTAAAGGAAGCTTATTAAGCTACAATATGAAACTAGGTGCGCCAAACTTAACCGATAATATTTGGCTTTATGGTGGTTCTGTACATGCTATTGAAGACTCTATCCGTAATGGTCGTGCTGGTATTATGCCTGCTTGGGAAAATATTTTAGGTAAAGAAAAAGTGCATCTTATAAGTGCTTATGTCTATAGTCTTTCTCACCACAAATAAGTATTAACTCAAAAAATAGTATTATTTAAAACAATACTATTTTTCATAAAAGCTTTGTTTAATCACAAGGCTTTTTTATTTGTTTTTTAACTTATATTTCATGCATAATCGCATAATTTCTAGTACAATAAATAACTCCCCTTTACGACTAAAAATGATATTAAACTAATGAAAACATCTTGGTATAAAGAGCCTTGGGCTTGGTTGATTTTTATTTTACCTACCATTGCTGTCATTGCGAGCATTACCACTTATTTTATTGCCAATCACGAACCAGATAGTTTAGTTATTGGCGATTACTATAAACGAGGTAAAACTATAAATTTGGAAATATCAAAAATAAAATTAGCGCAAAAATTAGGAATGCAATTTGCTCTTAAAACAGGTGGAAATGACTTAATTATTAAACCTACAGGTATTGTGAAAGAGTTCCCTTTACTTAATGTTAATTTTTATCATCCAACCTTAGCTAAAAATGATTTTCATCTGGTGTTAACAGCTGATGGTAATGGATATTTTCGCCATCATTTTAAGACCCCCATTTCAGGTAAATGGAGAATAACCTTATCCTCTTTTAAAAATAATTGGCGTATTGAAAATGTTATTCATTTACCACAATCAGATTTTATTAATATTGAACCCGATTTAGCTGAAGCCAATTAAATAATGACCACAAGCAGTACACATTGTTTTCATTGTGGGGAAATAGTTCCTCAAGGCTTTGATAGTAAAGTTATTATTAATAATAAAGCAGAAGCGATGTGTTGTCTCGGTTGTGAAGCTGTTGCGCAAACAATCGTTGATAATAATTTAACAGACTATTATCGCTTTAGAACGGAAAATGCACAAAAATCTACAGCACTTATTCCTGAAGCACTGCAACGACATCAATTATTAGATGATATTGACCTACAAAATGAATTTACTCATCAAGCGGGTAATTATAAAGAAACCATTTTGTCTATTGATGGTATTAGTTGTGCGGCTTGTGCTTGGTTAATAGAGCAACAATTAAGCAAAATTAATGGTTTGATCAATATTAATGTTAATGCGACTACCCAACGAGCAACGGTTCGTTGGCAGCCAGATAAAATAAAACTGAGCGCGATATTAGATACGATAGAACATTTGGGCTATCAAGCCGCCCCTTTTAAAGCCAGTGACATTGAAGAAAAACAGCAAAAACAAAATAAAACTTTTATAAAACGATTAGGTATTGCGGGTATTTTAATGATGCAAATCATGATGATAGCTGTTGGGTTATATTTTGGTGCCTTTAGTGGTATGTCTCATAGCAATTTAATTTATTTACGCTGGACAAGTTTTTTCCTTTGCCTACCTATTGTTTTTTATAGTGCCTTACCCTTTTATAAAGGTGCTTATAATGCTTTAAAAATAAAACATTTATCGATGGATGTCCCTGTATCGATTGCTATTATTCTCGCTTTTTTAGCAAGTAGCTGGGCAACTTTTACTAGCCAAGGTGAAGTTTATTTTGAATCAGTAGCAATGTTTACCTTTTTATTACTTGTTGGTAAATATTTAGAGTTTAGAGCTCGTTCTCGTGCTGCTGAAGTATCGGCTAATTTATTAAAATTAATGCCGATGACAGCAACACAACTTATTGATGGAAAAGAGCAATTAATTGCGGCAAAAAAATTACAACCTCTTGATATTATTTTAATAAAACCAGGGGAAACCATCCCAGCTGACGGGGTTATTATCACAGGTGATAGTCAGATAAATGAAGCGATGCTTTCAGGTGAACAGCGCCCTATCAATAAAACAATTGGCGATAAAGTATTTTGTGGTACGGTAAATAGCGATGGCAATTTAACCGTTGAAGTAAAACAAGTTAGTAGCCATACTTTTTTAAGCCAATTAATTCGTTTAAGCGAACACGCTCAAGCTCACAAGCCCAAATTAGCTAAACTTTCTGATACAGTTGCTCAATATTTTGTTGCCTTAATATTATTAACTGCCACAGCTACAGCCATTTATTGGTATTTTCATTCCCCCGAACAAGCATTTTGGATAGCTTTATCTGTTTTAGTGGCTACCTGCCCTTGTGCCTTATCATTAGCAACTCCTACCGCATTAACTTGTGCCACAACGTGTTTAAACCGTCATGGTATTATGATCAAATCAGCCCATGTTATGGAAACCTTACCTAAGGTAAATTGCTTTGCTTTTGATAAAACGGGGACGTTAACAACAGGGAAATTTCATTTAGAAAAAATAACGATGATTAATAATTCAATTATTAGTGATCAAGCTAAAATATTGGCTATAGCAGCCTGTTTAGAAACACATTCAGAACACCCTATTGCCAAAGTCTTTACACCCTATAGAGACTTTTCTATTCAAGCAGATCAAATACAGGTAAAAGCAGGCTATGGTATTAAAGGTGTTATACAACAAAATAATAGCCCCATTAGCTACAAAATAGGTAAACCAAGTTGGTTACTTTCGAGTAACGAAACTCTTAATCACTTTGCAAATGATAATTCAGAAAAAATTAAACAATATGAAAATGCTCAATGTGTGCTAATAGCTAATAAAAACGGTAAAACGGAATTAATTGCTGCTTTTTATTTTACGGATCATCTTCGTGATGATGCCCATATATTAATAAATAAATTACAAGGTGAGCACATCAGTACCATTATGTTATCGGGTGATAATAATAATAGCTGTAAAACGGTCGCCAGCGAATTATCACTGAATAACTATTATGCAGCCTTAAGCGCACAAGATAAATTAACCTTAATTAAACAACGGCAACAAAACTATATTGTCGCTATGGTAGGTGATGGTATTAATGATTCACCTGTTTTTGGTGCCGCACATATTGCAATAGCTATGGGCAGTGGTAGTGATATTGCTAAAAGCGGTGCAGATGTTATTTTATTAAATAACCAACTTAAAAGTATTAACCTTTTAATGCATATAGCCAAGAAAACAAAAAAAATTATCATGCAAAATTATTTATGGGCTTTCGGTTATAATGCCTTAATGTTACCGCTTGCTGCTAGTGGTTATATAACACCTTATATGGCGGTTATTGGTATGTCGGCAAGCTCTTTATTAGTTATTACCAATTCATTGCGCTTACTTAAAAGCAATTAAAACAGAAGAAATATTATGAGTATTATTTATATTTTGATCCCCATTGCCATTATATTTACCGCATTAGGCATTTACTTATTTTTTTGGGCAGTTAAAAGCGATCAATTTGAAGATCTTGAAAAACAAGGCTTAAGCATTTTATTTGAAGATGATAATGAGCTCAAAAAAGACAAAATTGACCATAAAAAAAATATAGTTACACCTAGTGGTAAAAATAATTCAACACCACATAAACAATAATATGATGAATATTGATTTATTTTCTGCCTTCATTATTGGCTTATTAGGCTCAGGACATTGTTTAGGTATGTGCGGTGGTATTACGACTATGCTTACCTCAGCCCTGCCTCCAAAAAACATTATAAAACCAGCCAATAATTTACTAACCACTAAAGTAAATAACAACCGTAATCTGTTAGTACTTTTATATCATTTAGGTCGTATTAGTTCTTATGGTATTATTGGTGGTATTGTTGGTTTTACTGGCTCTATTGCGGCCAAAAACATTGGTTTACCACTCGCTGGATTACGTGTCGTTGCTGCTGTTTTTTTAATTTTGCTTGGTTTATATCTAGGGCAATGGTTAATGCTACTCAATAAAGTAGAATCATTAGGTCAAAAATTATGGAAATTTATTTCCCCATTAAGTAAATCATTAATTCCCGTTGATAAACCAATAAAAGCATTAGGTTTAGGTTTTTTATGGGGTTGGCTTCCTTGTGGCTTAGTTTATTCCACCTTAACATGGAGCCTAGCAAGCAGTAGCTTGCTTTCAGGAGTTACCATTATGATCGCATTTGGTTTAGGCACATTACCCGCCTTAGTAAGCGTTTCTTTTGGTCTGTTTTCTTTAAAAGATTTATTTATTCAGCCAATAGTTAGAAAATTCATGGCTATATTAGTTATTACTTATGGACTTTATAGCTTAGTGATTGCAACTCAGACCTTGTTTCTATATTATTGACCTATATCAAAGTTTATTAACGATTCAATGCTAATTTATGAAAAATACTCCTTGTCCTGGCCGAAACCAGATCCACTGTCAAAATTGCAGTTTAAGTGAATTATGCATTCCTTATTCTTTAAATAATCAAGAGCTTGACTCATTAGACAATATTATTAATCGCAAGCGCCCTATTCATAAAGGCGATAAAGTTTTTAATGACGGTGAAAAACTACATTCTTTATATGCTATTCGTTCTGGCACCTTTAAAACCTATACCATAGATGAAAATGGTGAAGAACAAATAACAGGTTTTCATCTACCCGGTGATTTATTGGGCTTTGATGCTATTATAGAAAGCTCTCACCCGAGCTTCGCACAAGCCATGGAAACTTCTATGGTCTGCGAAATTCCTTATGAAAACCTTGACCAATTAACCAATACCATGCCGAAATTACGCAAACAAATATTACGCATGATGAGTGGTGAAATTAAAAATGATCAACAAATGCTGATGTTACTTAATCACAAAAATGCTGAACAACGCTTAGCCAGCTTTATTTTGTCACTAAGTGAACGTTTCAGTAATAGAAACTTGTCTGCCACTGAATTTCGTTTAACCATGACACGTAGTGAAATTGGAAATTATATTGGTTTAACCGTTGAAACGATTAGTCGTTTATTAAATCGTTTTCAAAAAAAAGAATTAATTAGTGTTAGTGGTAAGCTAATTACAATTCATGACATTGATAAACTTGCTGATGTTGCAGAAGGTTAATTTTTCTTCTTCTATCAACCAGTTCCATAATCATTGAGCTGGATCAACAAAAAACACTCCTGATTTTATAAACTAAAACTATACTCATAATAGTTGTGTTATTCTAATTATTGTTAATGAAAAAATTATGTTTTCGTTAGTTGTTAATTAACTTTTAATAATTAACTCTAAAAAAAGTTGTAGAAGGGAATTTATATCCTAAAAATTCACAGTTGTACCATTTCTACAATAAACATCAAGTAAACGACTTTAAGCACAACAGCAGCAATTTAAAAGGTTTAAATTATGGAAAAACATCAAAACATTTTAGTCATTATTAATCCTACTACTAATGATCAAGTCGCCTTAAAACGCGCTATAGAATTGGCTAAACGTACTAATAGTAAGCTAACGGCATTTTTAAGTATCTTTGATTTTTCTTATGAAATGACTACTATTTTATCTAGCCATGAACGTGAAATAATGCGTAATAGTGTTATTGCTGATCGTAAAGCATGGGTAGAAGAAATTGTTACAGAACATAACCCCGACAATATTGATATTGATATTCGTGTTTTATGGCATAATCGTCCTTTTGAAGCGATTATCAACCAAGTTATTGAGCATAAATTTGATTTAGTGATAAAAAGCACCCACCAACACGATAAGCTAAAAGCTGTAATTTTTACCCCAACCGATTGGCATATTTTACGTAAATGCCCTTGCCCTGTGCTCTTAGTAAAAGAGCATCATTGGCCTGAAAATGGCAATATTTTAGCGGCGGTTAATATTGGTAGTGATGAAGAAGAACATCAATCATTGAATAAAATTATTACTGAAGAAGCTAACAATTTAGCAAAAATCATCAATGCTAATGTACATTTAGTTAACTCGTTCCCTGGTACACCTGTAAATATAGCGATTGAAATTCCTGAATTTAATGCGCAAGAATATAATGAAAATATGCTTGAAAATCATAAAAAACTTATGGCTAAGCACGCTGAAAAATTCAATATTAAGCCAGAAAATACTTATGTGCGTGAAGGTTTAGCTGAAGATGTTATTAATGATGTTGCCAGCGAAATAGATGCTGAACTAGTTGTTTTAGGAACTATTGGTCGCACAGGGTTTTCGGCTGCAATAATAGGCAATACCGCCGAGCATGTTATTGACCAATTAAAGTGTGATGTATTAGCACTAAAACCATTAGGTTATAAATCACCGCTTGAAGATTAAGCTTTTAATTATTCGTTAAAAAGCCCTTGCAATGTTAATTGCAAGGGCTTTATTTATCAAAATATTATAACTAATTAAGCTTTATGTTGCTCGGCTAAATATAACCAAGTTGGCAACACTGTATCAGGATTAAGTGAAACACTATCAATGCCTTGTTCAACCAACCAAGCTGCAAAATCAGCATGATCGGACGGCCCTTGACCACAAATCCCTACATATTTACCACGGGCTTTACACGCTTTAATTGCCATAGACAATAATATTTTTATGGCGGGGTTGCGTTCATCAAATAAATGCGCAATTAAACCGGAATCTCTATCTAAGCCTAAGGTTAACTGCGTTAAATCATTTGAGCCAATAGAAAAACCATCAAAATGATCAAGGAATTGATCAGCACATAATGCATTTGACGGCAATTCACACATCATGATCACGCGTAAACCATTTTCACCACGTTTCAAACCATTTTCAGCTAAAATTTCTATAACTTTCTCTGCTTCTTCTAAAGTACGAACAAACGGGATCATTACCTCAACATTGGTTAAATCCATGTCATTACGCACCCGTTTTATTGCTTCGCACTCTAGCGCAAAACAATCTCTAAAATCTTCAGATATATAACGAGAAGCACCACGATAACCGATCATTGGGTTTTCTTCATCGGGTTCAAATTCTTCACCACCGACTAAATTAGCATATTCGTTTGATTTAAAATCAGACATCCGTACAATCACTTTTTCAGGCGAATAAGCAGCGGCTAAGGTAGAAATGCCTTCGGTTAATTTAGCAATATAAAATTCAACTGGGCTTTCGTAACCCGCAATAATATCGTCAATTTCTTCTTTTAAATCAGCTGACTGTGTATCATAATTGATTAATGCTTTAGGATGAACGCCGATCATTTTATTAATAATAAATTCTAAACGTGCCAAACCAATACCAGCATGAGGTAAACGCGCAAAAGCAAAGGCTCTGTCAGGATTTCCTACATTCATCATTATTTTAAGTGGTAATGCTGGCATATTATCAATTTCAGATTTGATCACTTCAAAATTAAGTGAGCCTTGATAAATAAACCCAGTATCTCCTTCAGCACAAGACACGGTAATTTCATCACCTGCTTTAATTTTACTGGTAGCATCACCACAACCGACTACCGCAGGAATACCCATTTCACGGGCAATAATAGCGGCATGACAAGTACGCCCGCCACGGTTAGTGACGATAGCCGAGGCTTTTTTCATGATCGGTTCCCAATCAGGATCCGTCATATCAGTCACTAACACATCACCAGGCTGGATTTTATCCATTTCATCTAATGACGCTAATACTTTTGCTTCACCACTACCAATTTTTTGACCAATAGAGCGTCCTGTACAAACAACCTCAGCGGTTTCTTGTAGTTGAAACTGTTCCATTACGTTGCCACTTTCACGGCTACGTACCGTTTCAGGGCGCGCTTGTACGATATAAAGTTTACCGTCTAGGCCATCTTTTGCCCATTCAATATCCATAGGTCGTTGATAATGTTTTTCAATAATAACCGCTTGTTTAGCAAGATTTTGTACTTCTTCATCGGTTAATGAAAATTGATTAGATTGAACTTCATCAACATCAATCACTTCCACTTGCTTACCATGCTCTTGCTCATTGGTATAAACCATTTTAATTGCTTTACTACCAATATTACGACGAACAACACTAGGTTTGCCTTTTGCTAGAGTTGGTTTATGAACATAAAATTCATCAGGGTTAACCGCGCCCTGCACTACCATTTCACCTAAACCATAGCTAGAGGTAATAAATACCACATCTTCAAAGCCTGATTCAGTATCAATAGAAAACATCACGCCACTTGAAGCTATATCACTACGCACCATACGCTGAATACCAGCAGATAATGCCACGCCACGATGATCGTAACCTTGATGAACTCGATAAGAGATAGCTCTGTCATTAAATAACGAGGCAAATACGTGCTTAATGGCGATCATCACCGCGTCTAAACCACGAACATTTAAAAAGGTTTCTTGTTGTCCTGCAAAAGAAGCATCTGGCATATCTTCAGCCGTTGCTGACGAACGTACGGCAAAAGAGGCATCGGCAGGGCTTTTTCCAGCAGGTAAGTCTCCAGCAAGTTTTGCATAAGCAGCTTCTATTTCTTGCTGCATTTGCGGTAAAAATGGTGTATCTATAATCCATTGACGGATCATTTCACCCGCTTTAGCTAGCGCATTAACATCTTCAACATTTAATTCATCTAATAAGTGATAAATTTTATCGTTTAAGCCACTTTGCTCTAAAAACTCATTAAAAGCGTAAGAGGTCGTCGCAAAACCACCTGGGACTTGCACACCAACATTGGCTAGATTTGAAATCATTTCACCGAGTGATGCGTTTTTACCGCCAACGCGATCTACATCATTCATTCCTAAATTTTCATACCAAAGTACATATTCTTGCACAACAAAATCTCCATCAGGATAAAGTTAAGAAAGTTCTTTATTGAGAACAAATATCATTTTACACTGACAGCCTTAAAAACGAAATTAAAAGTTTTCATAAGCTATTACAAAAAGAGTCTATTGTTATGCGTGCAGCATTTTATATTTCTGATGGCACGGCTATTACCTCTGAGGTTTTTGGTCATGCTTTATTATCTTTATTTCCAATGGAATTTGAACATCACACTATTCCTTTTGTTGAAACAATTGAACAAGCCATTGAAACAAAAAATAAAATCAACAAATCTAGTAAGCGTTCTGGTGAGCCACCTCTAGTTTTTCACACCTTTGTTAAGCCTGAAATTAGAGAGATAATTGATAGCTGTGATGCTATTATTTATAATTTTTTAGAACATTTCATTAATCCTCTTGAACAACAGTTAGGTATAAAGGCAAAACCTAAAGCTCATAGAACTCACAGTATTCATGAAAACAGTTATGATTTTAGAATAGATGCAGTAAATTATGCGCTTGCCAATGATGATGGCGGTAATATTAGTAACTATGAACACGCAGACGTTATTTTAGTGGGCGTTTCTCGTTCAGGCAAAACCCCTACCTCACTCTATTTAGCGTTACAATATGGTATTAAAGCGGCGAATTATCCTTTAACTGAGGACGATATGGATGAATTAAAGCTTCCTGATTGTTTAAAAAAACATAAAGATAAATTATTTGGTTTAACCATAGATGCGCAGCGCTTGATTGACATTAGAGACAATCGTTTATCAAATAGTAAGTATTCATCAGCAAGGCAATGTCGCATGGAAGTAAGAGAAGTTGAAAAACTCTATAAAAAAGAAAAAATTCCCTATTTAAACACCACTAAATTATCTGTAGAAGAAATTACCGCCAAAATATTATCGGAAACGAAGCTGCAAAGATATAAATACTAATTTCAACTAAAATAGTTGATTTAAATCAGGCGAAAAGGTTGGCATTAGCGCGCTTTTTCGCTATGTTAACCGCCTAGTAAATCTGTCAAACCGAAGCATTCTTAATGACCATAAAAACTGATGAATTTCGTACCTCATTAATTGAAAATTTAGTGTCTCCAGCTCAATTAGCGCAGCAAATTCCATTAACTCAAAAAACCGCCGATTTTATTATCGATAGTCGCAAAACGATTGAAGATATAATTACAGGTAAAGATAAGCGTTTATTAGTGGTCATTGGCCCTTGTTCTATTCACGATCCTGCTGCTGCTATTGATTACGCGAAACAATTAAAAGTATTACACGACAAATTTAAAGATGATTTATTTATTGTTATGCGCGTTTACTTTGAAAAACCACGCACCACTGTAGGCTGGAAAGGTTTAATTAGTGATCCGGATCTGGATAAGTCGTTCAAAGTTGCCAAAGGGTTAAATTTAGCACGACAATTATTAATTGAAATTAATGATATTGGTTTACCAACAGGCACTGAATTTTTAGACATGGTTACAGGTCAATATATTTCTGATTTGATCAGCTGGGGAGCCATAGGTGCACGCACCACAGAAAGCCAAGTTCATCGAGAGCTCGCTTCAGCATTATCTTGCCCTGTTGGTTTTAAAAATGGCACTGACGGTAATGTAAAAATAGCCAGCGATGCCATAAAAGCAGCCAGTGTCTCGCACGTACTTTATTCGCCAGATAAAAGTGGCCAAATGTGTATTTACCAAACCCACGGTAACCCTTTTGCGCATATTATTTTACGTGGTGGTAAAGAGCCTAATTATCATGCCAGTGATATTGCTAATGCTTGTGATTTATTAGAAAAAACAAACCTACCTAGCCGTATTATGATTGATTGTAGTCACGGTAATAGCTACAAAGACCACACCCGACAAGCAGAAGTAGCCACGTCGTTGGCTGAACAAATTATTGCCGGTAATGATCATATTTTTGGTGTGATGATCGAAAGCTTTTTAGTGGCGGGCAAACAAGTGGTAGAAGATCCTAAAGATTTAGTTTATGGGCAAAGTATTACGGATGCTTGTATCGACTTAACCGCAAGTGAAGCTATTTTAGTTGAACTTGCGCAAGCAATCGCTAAAAATTAAATAAAAAAAGCAAAAACATAGAAAAGGCTGCATTCGCAGCCTTTTTTTTATTTTAATGACACAATTTTATAGTATAGATTATACCGATATAGCGTTAAAATTTTAAAGCAAAAAATCACATCATTATGATTAAAAAATCATAATGATGTTGGTCTTAATAGCAGATTGATATAGACGATATAAGGTAAAACTTACTTATCGCTATTACCCGACTCTACACGGCTCTTTAATTTTTGACCCGGTCTAAAAGTTACTACGCGACGGGCAGAAATTGGAATATCTTCACCCGTTTTAGGATTTCTGCCCGGACGTTCACTTTTTTCACGAATGTCAAAATTACCAAAACCTGAAAGCTTTACTTGTTCACCACGTTCTAATGTTTCGCGAATGTCTTCAAAAAAACATTCCACCATATCTTTGGCATCACGTTTACTTAAATTTACTTTCTCAACTAAATGTTCTGCTACTTCTGCTTTTGTTAGCGCCATTGTTTTAATCCCTCAGTGATGCGTGTAGTTCGCGGGTTAGCGCGTCAACTACACGATCAACCACTTGGTTAATGTCTTTTTCTTCAAGAGTTTTCTCACGATCTTGCATAAATAAACCGATGGCTAAGCTCTTAAACCCGTCGTCTATACCATTACCTCGGTATACATCAAATAATTTTAGATCAAATAAAAGATTTCCGCCAACCTTTTCAATAAGTTGTAACACATTTTTTGCATCAATATGCTCTTTTACCACTACTGCAATGTCTCGTCTATTCGCAGGAAAGCGAGATATATCACGGGCTTGCGGAATTTTTTGCGTTGATATTTCAGCCAATAATAATTCAAAAATAAATGTACGACCATTTAATCCTAATTTTCGTTCTAATTCAGGATGTAAGGCACCAATATAACCAACTAAGTTACCATTTTTAGTTATCGCAGCACTTTGTCCTGGGTGTAATGCCGAAATTTCAGTTTTAGAAAATTCATATTCGCGGGCATTTTCACCCGTTAATGATAACAAGGCTTCAACATCACCTTTAATATCATAATAATCTATCGCTACTTTTTCTTGGTTCCATTGTTCGTCAAAACGCTGACCACTGATAACCCCAGCAAGCATAGCTTGTTGACGAACTCCATTTTCAGCACTTTCATCTGGCACAAAACGTAAGCCAGTTTCAAACAAACGAATACGTTGTTGTTGACGATTTTGATTGTAAACAACCGATTGTAATAATCCTGTCCATAAGCTTAAACGCATTACCGACATTTCACTTGAAATGGGATGTGGCAAGGTCATAACACTTTCATCGGGATGAATTAATGACTGTATTTTAGGATCAACAAAACTATAAGTGATCGCTTCTTGGTAATCGCGATTAACCAAAGTTTGACGTAATTTACTTAACGGAATACGCGCTTCTTTTTGTGTACGCATTTTCAAAAAGGCTTTAGGAGCAACATTAGGAATATTGTTGTAGCCATAAATACGTGCGACTTCTTCAATTAAATCAACTTCAACTTTAATATCAAAACGGTAAGCGGGTACAATAACTTGCCATTGTTTTGTTTGCCCTTCACCTGTTTCACTGACAGTAAAACCTAAACGAGTTAAAATTTCTTTTACTTGCTCATCTTCAATGACATGACCAATACGCGTATCTAACTTTTCACGACGTAATATTACATTTTTTTCCGTAGGAATATGTTCACTTAATTGCGCTTCGACAATAGGACCTGCATCACCACCAACAATGTCTAATAACAGTTGTGTCGCGCGTTCCATCGCAGCACGTTGTAATTGTGGATCAATACCACGTTCATAACGGTGTGATGCATCGGTATGTAAACCATATTGACGCGCTTTACCTAAAATAGCTAAGGGTGCAAAAAAGGCACTTTCTAAGAAAATATCAGTAGATTCTGCGGTGACACCTGAATGTAAACCACCAAAAATACCCGCCATTGCTAATGCTTTGCCATTACCTTCAACACCCGTATCAGCAATCACTAACGTTTGTTCATTTAAAGTCACTTCGTTTTCATCTAATAAAGTGATTTTTTCGTCTTTTTGCGCGAAACGAACATTAATGCCACCTTCAATTTTAGCTAAATCAAAAGCGTGCATTGGATGTCCTTGCTCTAACAACACATAGTTAGTCACATCAACAACAGGATCAATAGCACGTGTACCACAACGGCGTAATTTTTCGACCATCCATAAAGGTGTTTGTGCTTTAGGATTAATTCCTTTGATAACACGACCTAAATAACGCGGACAAGCTTCACCCGCAGCAATGCTAATATTAAGCGCATCATCAATGGTTGGTGTAACCACTGTTATTTCAGGCTCTGTCACTTCAAGAGAATTAAGTACCCCTACTTCACGCGCTAAACCTTTTAAACCTAAGCAATCACCACGGTTAGCCGTTAAATCAACATCAATCGTTACGTCATTTAAGTTTAAATATTCACGAACATCTACACCAATCGGTGCATCTTGTGGAAGTTCAATTATTCCACTAGAGACGCCATCAGAACTATCAGCTAAGCCAATTTCTGACTCACTACACAACATACCATTTGAGACTACGCCGCGTAATTTAGCTTTTTTAATTTTAAAATTACCTGGTAATACTGCGCCTACCGTTGCTACGGCAACTTTTAAGCCTAAACGACAGTTTTTAGCACCACAAACAATATCAACTAATTCGCCTTGTGGTACTTTGTCTGAACCGTATTCGCCTAAGCTAATTTTTGTTACTTGCAATTTATCGGCATCGGGATGTGGACCACATTCAACCACTTCACCAACAATAACGCCACTAAATTCACCAGCAACAGGTTCTACAGCATCAACCTCAAGACCTGCCATCGTTATTTGATGGGTCAATTCATCCGATGAAAGTGTAGGATTAACCCATTCACGTAACCAAGATTCACTAAATTTCATTATGAGTTTCCTACTTAAACTGTTTTAAAAAACGAAGATCATTTTCAAAGAATGCACGTAAATCATTTACGCCGTAACGCAACATAGTTAAACGTTCAACCCCCATACCAAAAGCAAACCCTGTGTAAACTTCAGGATCAATACCAACGCTTTTAAGTACGTTTGGATGCACCATGCCGCAACCTAATACTTCTAACCATTTACCATTTTTGCCCATAATATCAACTTCGGCAGACGGTTCTGTAAACGGGAAGTACGAAGGACGAAAACGAATTTCGACCTCTTCTTCAAAAAAGTGATGTAAAAAGTCGTGTAAAATGCCTTTAAGATGAGTAAAGCTCACATCTTTATCAACCATTAAACCTTCAACTTGGTGAAACATTGGTGTATGTGTTTGATCATAATCATTACGATAAACCTTACCTGGCGAAATGATACGCAATGGCGGTTTTTCTACTTCCATGGTACGAATTTGTACACCTGAGGTTTGTGTACGTAAGACTAATTTGGGATTAAAATAAAAGGTATCATGATCTTGACGTGCAGGATGATGCTCTGGAATATTCAAGGCATCAAAGTTATGATAATCATCTTCAATTTCAGGACCTGCTTTGACTTCAAAGCCTAAATCACCAAAAAAACTTTCAATGCGTTCAATAGTACGAGTAACAGGATGTAAGCCGCCTAATTGTGTACCACGCCCAGGTAAAGTTACATCAATAGATTCTGCCGCTAATTTCTTTTTCAGCTCTTCGTTACGTAAAAATTCACCACGCTCAGTCAATAACTTTTGAACTTGTTGCTTAGCGATATTAATCACTTGCCCTGCTTTAGGTTTTTCTTCTTTAGGTAGTTTACTTAAACCTTTCATTTGTTCAGTAAACAAACCTTTTTTACCTAAAAAGTTAACACGAACTTGATCAAGTTCGCTTGGATCAGATGCAGCAGCAATCGCTTGCTCTGCTTGTAAAATTATATCGTCTAAGTTCATGAGTTCCTCTAAAGCGGCACTTAACTATTACTTTGGCGTAATAGCGAAGGCTTGGGCTAGACAAATTTTATAAAAATGGTGTGTGATTTTACACAAAAACAGTTGATTTATGTAGCAATAGTTACTAAAAATCGCATTCTTAGTGAAAAAAAACTAAAAAAACATAAATACTCTCTGAGCTTCGGTTATAATGCGCGCGATTTTATCTTATTACATACTAGTACACATAATAATCGCGGAATAATCATGCTTTCATCGATACAAAAAACACAATTAAGTAAGTTAGAAAAACGTTTACGCCATCAAGTAGGCAAAGCCATTGCTCAATATAATATGATTGAAGAAGGTGACAAGGTGATGGTATGTTTGTCTGGCGGTAAAGATAGTTACGCGTTACTCGATATATTAATGCTATTAAAGCGCTCTGCGCCGATAAACTTTACACTTGTTGCGGTAAATCTAGATCAAAAGCAACCAGGTTTTCCTGAAGATGTGTTGCCTAATTATTTAAATTCGTTAGGTGTTGAATACAAAATAGTTGAAGAAGACACTTACAGCATAGTTAAAGATAAAATTCCTGAAGGTAAAACCACTTGTAGCTTATGCTCACGTTTGCGACGCGCATTACTATATAAGGCAGCAAAAGAATTGGGCGCAACTAAAATAGCCTTAGGGCATCATCGTGACGATATGCTTGAAACGCTAATGCTCAATATGTTTTACGGGGGGAAGTTAAAAGCTATGCCAGCTAAATTAGTCTCGGATAATGGCGATCATGTGGTAATTCGCCCCTTAGCTTTTTGTAAAGAAGCTGATTTAATTACCTATAGTGATTTGAAAGCCTTTCCAATTATTCCCTGTAATTTATGTGGCTCACAGCCTAATTTACAGCGCCAACACATTAAAGCCATGTTGCAAGACTGGCACAAACAATTTCCGGGTCGTATCGAGTCTATGTTTACTGCGATACAAAATGTGGTGCCATCACACTTATGTGATGATAAATTATTCGATTTCAAAAGCATTAATTCATCCTCAGGAGTGATTAACGGCGGTGATATTGCCTTTGATCAAGAAATTCTGACAATGGATGACAATAAGCAAGATAATTTATTAAATACTCAAACACACTTGAAAGATAACTCAGTGAATATTATTGAAGTAAAGTAATATCAATTTGATTAAATTGGTATGAGGTTGGTATAAGACCAAGTTAGCAACAAAAAAGGCTGCAAATGCAGCCTTTCTTTTTTCATACTTTTTAATCTGTCCGTATTGTTTTCGGCTCAACAAAATACGCTTGATTTTGTTTGAGCATTTTAATGATCTCCATCACATAATTTTCACCCCGAGAAGAGTAAGACAATAATCCAGAAGCTAATACTTCAGGAGATAATGGAAGATTTTCAGCACGTAATTGTGCCCGTATATGACGAAATTTCTTGTAAGCAGCATTAGTATTTATATTATAAAAATAATAATCTACTCCATCTTTAACAGACTTAAAAACTGCCACTTCATGTACAGCATTGAGGTTACGATCAATGGGGATCATGCCGCAATGTGGTTGATAACACCAAATACCAAAAAAATTAAGACCAATACGAGCAAAGCGTGACGTTCCCCATCCTGACTCAATAGCTGCTTGTACTAATACCAATTCTTCTGGCACTTGATCAACACGAACCATTAATTTATTTAACTGTTTACTAAGTGATAATTGTTTATCAACCTTATATTTATTAACTAATTTTTTAATAAAGCTAATGTTTTTTGTCGTTAACTTTTCTATTGATTTTCTTTTTAATACTAATATTTCTTCATGCAAAACTTTAAGATTTCGATTTTCTTCATGAATTAGTGGCGTTAAAAAGTTAAAAAACAAACGTTTTTTTTCACTAACATTCGTAATATGTGCAAAATTAGGTAATTTGACTGAATGTAGTGGTTTTTCTGATTGAATAACTCTGGTTAATACATTCTTTTTTTGATTTATATCGTGTACTGTTGTGACAAAATGAGCCGCTAACATCCATGAAAAGGCCATTAATACTAGCCCTATTAATATACGATTTATAATAATCATTTAATTTCCTATGCTAAAACTTCATGAAAAACTTAAGATTAAAAAGCTTAAGCAATAAAAATATCATCCGATGATGATGGTTTGTTAGGGTTAATGATCATTTTATGCATTGTTAACCCAAAAATTTCACGATATAAAATACCTTTAACATTATAAAATAATGGTGCTAAGTAAGATAATGCAAATAAAAATACTACGATTGCAATAAAAGCCAAACTACTTTGTCCTGTAAATAATAAAGGCAGCATTGATAAAAATAACATGAGTAATAAAATCAAATAAAGACTAAATAATTTAAACCATTGAAAACGTATTGCTTGCAATGAAACTACCATAGCTTTTATTGGTGAAAATTTCTTTTCAACGACTAAAGGGATAGTTAAAGAAAAAATAACCGCAAGGAAAATCCCAGGGATCACAAATAATTGAAAACCTACACTCACTAATAAAGAAGTAAAAAGCCCACAGATAACAACCCAGCTACCGCGTTTTAAAAAGGCAAAGATTAACTTCGGCTGAGTTTTAGCCCCTACCGCCTGTAAAACTCCCATCATTTCAATACCCGCTAAAAAAGGCCAAATGGCCAAGCTCACCACGGTTTGAATAAAAAGTAATACCTTAGGTTGCTTAAAAGCGGCTTCTATACCACCAAAATATTCACCAACCACAAAAGATACCAACATACCAAGCACGAAAATAAAAAGTAAACCAATATTAATCGCTTGACGCCCTTGTTGCGTTTTTTGCCAAGCTTCTTTTAAAACTAAAGCAACATCAATTTGATAATCACCTTTTACGGCACTTTCAACATTGCCACCGACTTGAACTACTGAGTGTTTTTCCACAGAAACTAGATACCTAAATCAAAATTAACGCGATTATAACAAACCCTTCGTTAAAGATCTCTAACGATAGTCAGCATAAAAAATCAAACCGGTAAACTCGACAAAACTAATTGAATTGCCAGCGCAAGTAAAACAACGCCCATAAAGCGTTCAAGGTAATAACCTTTTTTTACTAATACCTGGCGAAATTTAACAATACTCAATAAATAAGATAAACTGCTAAACCATACAGCCGTTGCCACTGCCATATATAAACCATAACCTAATTTAATGGCAAAAGGCGTTGATGACGCAATGACCATAGAAAACAAACTCACAAAAAATAATGTTGCTTTAACGTTTAAACCATTAACTAAAAAGCCCGTGAGAAAGGCTTTTTTATCCGACGGGTGATCATCTGCTTTGACATTAACATCAACTACTTCACTAAAATCAGGCGCTTTAGCACGTAAACCATGCCAAGCCAAATAGCAAAAATAGGCCGCAGCGATAAACTTTAATAACGTAAATAATTGCTCTGAACTGGCAATTAACAAACCAATCCCTACTAATGAATAGGCAACATGTAATAAAATACCAGTACCGATCCCTAAACTGGTAAAAATGGCACTGCGGCGACCATAGCGTACACTTTGTTTTAATATCACCGCAAAATCAGGCCCTGGACTAGCAACCGCTAAAAAATGTATCACAACAATCACTAAAAACTCTTGTAGGTACATTATGATTTTCTCAAAAAATCATTCATCAACAGGCAAGTTGTGAATATTGGTTAAAATTTGCTGAAAATACGCACTCCCCTTTTGCTGAGCAAGGGCAATATTATTATCTGGAATGAGCTCTGGATTTTTATAAACCGCTAACACTTTTTCCATACTCACTTCCCTAATAATATGTAATGTAGGATATGGTGAGCGGTTAGTAAAATTAGCCGCATCGTCAATATCGGCATCAGCAAAGCAATAATCAGGATGAAAACTTGCTATTTGAAATATGCCTTCAAAACCTTGCTCGCTAATCAAATCATTGGCGTAATCGACTAAATCTAAATAATTATTACCCCCTGTATCAAAATGCTTAAAACCCATTTCATATATAATTAAGCTGGTTTTTATACTAGGATTATCTTGCAAATAAATGCATTGTTCAATCACCTCTAATAATGCGTCTTTCATTTTAACATGGCTTGAAACCCAGTAATGTATGCTGTTATTGAGTAATTCTTTTTTAGCAAAAGGACAAAAATTTAAACCAATAATCACTTGTTCTAACCAGCTTTTAGTTTGTAAGGCTGGTAAAGACAATGATTCTTTTTGTTGATCTAAGGCTACTTGTTGTAAAGGTTCTCTATTATTCATAATTTATTATGTTTACTCGCTCAATTGCTGAATTTGCCACATTTTAAAATAATGAGACTGATTATTTAATAATTGCTGATGGTTGCCCTGTTCAATAATTTCACCTTGATGTAAGACAATAATATTATCAGCATTGGTTATGGTAGATAAACGGTGAGCAATAACTAGGCTAGTGTGATTTTTACTAACATTATCAATGGCAGATAAAATAGCTTGCTCAGAACGACTATCTAATGATGAGGTCGCTTCATCAAACACTAAAATAGCAGGATTTTTCAAAATAGTACGGGCAATAGCAACCCGTTGTTTTTCGCCACCAGAAAGTTTTAAGCCGCGCTCACCTACGACCGTATTAACACCATCAGGTAACGATTGTACAAACTTTGTTAAGTAAGCTAATTCAATGGCTGTATGTACTTCATCATCACTCGCTTGCGGCCTACCATAACGAATATTTTCGAATAAGGTATCGTTAAACAATACGGTATCTTGTGGCACTATGCCGATATTTTGTCGTAATGATAGCTGTGTTAGCTGATTAATCGCTTGTTGATCTATATAAATAACTCCCTCAGTAACATCATAAAAACGAAATAGCAGTTTGACTAAAGTTGACTTTCCTGAGCCGCTTTCGCCAACAATAGCGACTTTTTTTCCAGCGGGAATAGTGAAAGAGACATTTTTTAAAATGGGTCGTTGTGCTTGATAATAAAAGCTAATATTGTCAAATACCACTTCGCCTGTATTTATGTGTAAAGCCGGCGCATTAGCAACATCAGTGACTTTAGGCTCTTTTTGCAACAAACCAAAAAAATTTTCAATATTAGCCAACGAGCCTTTCATTTCTCTATAAACAAAACCTAAAAAGTTAAGCGGTATAAAAAGCTGCATCATAAAAGCATTAACTAAAACAAAATCACCTAATGTCATTTTTTGATGTGCCACCTGATAAGCTGCCAGCGCCAACATTGCCGTCATCGCGAGTGAAATAATCAACGCTTGGCCACCGTTTAACGTAAATAATGACAACCTATTTTGTAGTTTTGCGGTTTCCCATTCAGTTAATTGTTGATCATAGCCTTTGGCTTCATGGTCTTCGTTAGTAAAGTATTTAACCGTTTCATAATTAATTAAACTATCAATAGCACGAGTATTACTAGATGAATCAGCTTTATTCGCAGCACGTACATAACGAGTTCGCCATTGCGTCGCTTTTATTGAATAAAGCACATAAACAATAACCGAGGTTAAGGTGATCAAAGCGAACCAAATCCCATAATTAACCAGTAATATACTGATCACCATAGTAATTTCAAACAAGGTAGGGATAATATTAAAGATCATAAAGCGCATTAAAAAACTAATACCAGAGATGCCGCGATCAATATCGCGTGATAAACCACCCGTTTGACGATTTAAATGAAAGTCGAGGTCTAGTTGATGTAAATGACGAAAAACTTGTAAACCAATACGGCGAATGGCACGTTCTGTAACACGAGCAAACAAGGTATCACGTAGTTCAGCAAAAATAACGGTAGTTAAGCGCACTAAACCATAAGCCGCCACTAAACCAAAAGGAACAATAAGGGCGCTGGTATTGCTATTGAGATCTTTACTTTTATCTAATATATCTACAATATGTTTGAGAATAAAAGGTAAATAAACACTCGCGACTTTAGTTAACACCAAACAGGCTAAAGCAAAGCCAACCCGATATTTATATTCTAACAAAAACGGCCATAATAATTTAATGACCTGCCAATTAAATTTATCAGTTTCAATACTAGGATGCTTAAAATGTCTCATTGGTGACCTTTGTACGTTTGTTCAGGGTGCATTTTTGTGCCTTATTGGGAGCATTGGTTTAGGCACTATTAATATAGTTCCAATCTAACAAACTAAATGGTCATTTCTACTCGTTAAAATACTTATAAGGCATTAACAATCGCTTTTATTAACGGGGGTCCTTGATAAATAAAACCTGTATATATTTGTATTAGTGATGCCCCTGCCGCTAATTTTTCTTTTGCATCATCAGCACTAGCAATACCACCAACACCAATAATAGGTAATTTACCCGAGAGTTCTGCCGCTAATAACTTGATCACTTGAGTGCTTTTCGCTTTTACTGGCTCGCCACTTAAACCGCCCTGTTCATTTCCGTGTACTAAATTTTCAACACCTTCGCGAGATAAAGTCGTATTGGTAGCAATAACCCCATCAATGTTATTTTTAATTAAACATTGCGCAATATCACTGACTTCTGCTGTTGTTAAATCTGGAGCAATTTTAACGGCAATAGGAACATATTTATGAAATTGCTCTTGAAGTGTTTTTTGCTCATCTTTTAAAGCAGCTAATAATTCATTTAGCGCATCACCGTATTGTAAGGAGCGCAATCCAGGAGTGTTTGGAGAAGAAATATTTATGGTTATATACGAGGCAAAATCATAAACTTTACGCATACAATATAAATAGTCGTCTTTAGCCTTTGCTTCTGGCGTATCTTTATTTTTACCAATATTAATCCCTAAAACACCAGTAAAATTGGCACTTCTCACTTGATTAACTAAGTAGTCAACGCCTTTATTATTAAAGCCCATACGGTTAATAATGGCATTAGCTGACTCTAATCTAAAAATCCGTGGTTTTTCATTACCTGGTTGTGGTCGAGGTGTTACTGTGCCCACTTCAACAAAACCAAATCCCATGGCATCAAATGCTCGGATACATTCACCATTTTTATCTAGCCCTGCTGCGAGCCCCACCGGATTAGGAAATTTAATTCCCATCACTTCAACAGACTTTGCTGCAATAGCTTGCTTATAAAAATGATTAAGCGGTGTTGCCCCCGTTTTTTTAAGACTTGAGATGGTTAACTCATGAATTTTTTCAGGATCAAATTGAAAAAGTATTTTACGAATGGCAGAATAAAGCATAACACCTCAGATAATAAATAAGTGTAAAAAAGTAATAGTTACGAAAATAAAAAATCCCCGACTTGCGGGGATTTTATCAGTTAAGGTCACACGCAATCAAGGCGTTCTCTTAGTCAATATTAATTGGCGTACAATTTAAACTTAATAACATTAATTCACGTAATGCTACCGAAAATTTAGCAAATTCATGATTTTGACTCGTTCTAAAATCAGCTAAAATTTGTTTCCAACGCGTTAACGGCTGTTCATTTGCTGCAAACCAAGTATCAACAAGTAGATCAATACTTGGTTCTGGTTTACTTTTACTACAACCACAATTTAGTAATACCGCAGCCAGAGAACGTTGCTGCCAATCAAGCTCTTCTCTAAAAGAAGCACGAGCAAGTGCTTGCCAATGATTATTAACTGGTTGGCGAGTAATTTGTTCTAAGAACCAATGTAAATCTAAACGCTGTCCTAAAGTAAAGTACACTTTAGCAACAAACTCACGACTACGCGAATCACTTTCAGCTAATTCGGCAATATCCATTGCTGAAAATAAAGTGCTTAATTGAGAAATACGTTTAGCAATATCAGCAGGAACATTACTACTAATGAGATCTTTTTCAACATGTTCAAGTTGAGCCACTTCATCTGCCACCATAAATTCAGGCAGTTTTTCTGACAAGGTGTCAAAGGTTGGTTTGAAGTAATTAATGGTTTGCTCTATTGATAAGTTTTTATCACGATGGCGCAAGAACCAACGAGTCACTCTGCGTACTGTACGACGTAATTGAAACAACATTTCAATTTGTACCAATGCAGAAACTTTATTATCTAATTGTTCTATTTTGTCACGAATATTCGCAAAATCGAATATTTCACTGGCAATAGAATAACTATTCGCTACTTCAGCAACGGATGCGCCTGTTTCTTCATACATACGATGAACAAAATTAAAGCCCATATCGTTACCAATATGATTAGCAAGTTTAGTTGCAATAATTTCAGCACGCAATGGATGCTCATCCATTTTGTCATTATAATTATCTTGAAGTTGCTGAGGAAAAGCATCCACTAATAACGTACGATAATACGAATTATCGCTAATTTCAGGACAAACTAAATCCTCTTTTAATGTCATTTTGCTATAAGCTAACAACACAGAGAATTCAGGTCGAGTTAATCCTTTACCTTTAGATAAACGCTCTGCAATCTCATCATCACTTGGAATAAATTCTAATGTCCGATCAAGCTTACCAGTACGCTCCATTTCATGAATAAAACGTATCTGTTCTTTTAATTGGCTAGCACCACGAGAGGCGGTAATCGATAACGACTGCGTTTGACGATAACAGTCTTGTAATACTATTTTAGCAACTTCATCGGTCATATCATAAAGCAATTTATTACGCTGTTTTACCGTCAAATCACCATTTTGAACGAGTGAGTTTAATAGTATTTTAATATTAACCTCATTATCCGAACAATCTACACCACCCACATTATCAACAGAATCGGTATTCATACGACCACCGTTAGTACAGTACTCAATACGACCTAATTGTGTCATACCTAAGTTACCGCCTTCACCAACCACTTTAGCTTGTAACTCAATACCATTTATACGAAGGTTATCGTTGGCGCGATCACCAACCTCTAGATGGGTTTCTTTAGAAGACTTAACATAAGTACCAATACCACCATTCCAAAGTAAATCGACTTCCATTTTTAATACAGCTTTGATCAATTCATTCGGAGACATTGATTGCTTTTTAGTATTGATCATTTTTTTAATTTCAGGAGTCAATTTTATTGACTTAGCTGAGCGATTAAATATACCGCCGCCTGCTGAAATTAGTTTCTCGTTATAATCGGTCCAACTACAACCAGGCATATTAAATAAACGTTCACGCTCTTTATAACTAGAAGTCGCATCAGGTGTTGGGTCAATAAAGATATGCAAATGGTTAAACGCACACTGTAAGCGAATATGTTTTGATAATAACATACCATTACCAAATACATCGCCTGCCATATCGCCTATAGCAATACAAGTAAAGTCTGTTGTTTGACAGTTAATACCAATTTCACGAAAATGACGTTTTACCGATTCCCATGCACCACGAGCGGTGATCCCCATTGCTTTATGGTCATAACCTACACTTCCACCAGAAGCAAACGCATCACCTAACCAATAATCATATTCTTCTGAAATGCCATTAGCAATGTCTGAAAACGTTGCTGTACCTTTGTCAGCGGCAACAACCAAATAAGGATCGTCTTCATCAAGAATAACAACATCGTTAGGGTGAATAATTTCACCTGCAACAATATTGTCCGTAATATCAAGCAAACCACGAATAAAAGTACGATAACAAGCTTTACCATTTTCAAATAGTTCTTGACGAGAAGCATTAACAGGTGGTTGTTTACAATAAAAACCACCTTTAGAACCAACAGGAACAATAACGGTATTTTTAACTTGTTGTGCTTTTACTAAACCTAATACTTCGGTTCTAAAATCTTCACGTCTGTCAGACCAACGTAAGCCACCACGAGCAACTTTACCAAAGCGTAAATGAACACCTTCAACTTGTGGTGAATAAACAAAAATTTCAAATTTAGGAATAGGCTGTGGTATTTCACTAATTTTAGCAGGGGCTATTTTTAATGAAATATAAGGTTTGTCATTATTCGTGCTATTTTTTTGGAAGAAATTAGTGCGAATAGTCGCTTGTATCATTTCACTAAAACGGCGAATAATACGGTCATCATCTAAATTTGCCACTTTATCTAATGATTTTTCAATATTTTCATTTATCTTATTAATTGCTTTTTCATTACGCTTAATTTTCGGATCAAAATTTAGAGTAAATAATTCAATTAATAGTTCAGCTAAATTGGGATAACGGCTAAATGTGTCTTCAACATAATACTGACTAAAAGTACCACCAATTTGACGTTTATATTTAGAATAGGCTCGTAAAATAGAGACTTCTCTACCATTTAAACCCGCGCCTAAAATTAAACGGTTAAACCCATCATCTTCTAAATCACCATGCCAAACACGAGCAAAAGCGTCTTGAAATAAAGTGCGAACTTTATAAAGGTCAAAATCCCCTGTTCCTGTTAAAAGCATTGAAAAGTCTAAAATCCAACACATTTCACCATCGCTATTTTTAAGTGCGTAAGGGCTTTCACCAATAACACGCAAGCCAAAATTTTCTAGCATAGGTAATATTAACGACAGATGAATAGGATCACCTTTATGAAATAATTTTAATTTAACAAAACGGCTTTCTGGTTTCTCTTCTAACGGTTGATAAAAGAGCATTTCTAAATCGTTTGTTTCATCTAAATTTTCAATTTTTTCTATATCAACAATAGCTGAACCAGGTAAAACTTCATCTTTATAAGATTGAGGGAAGTTTGAATACTTTTTAGCGAGAGCTTTCGCATCTGCTTCACCATAGTTAGCACTAAGCGCACTAATGAGTTTATCATCCCAATTACGTGCAGCTTCATTTAAGTTCTTTTCTATTTCTTTCACATCAATATCTGCTCTTGTTTTATTTACCCGCACAATATAGTGGGTTCTGGCTTGTACTGATTCAGAAAAGAAGGTAGTAAATTCAACTTCACGATCACTGCCAAAGGCTTCTTGTAATAAAGATTGAGTTTCAATTCGTAATTCAGTGTTATAACGCTCACGCGGTACATAAACCATACAAGAATAAAAACGATCAAATGCATCTCGACGCACAAATAGCCCTGAATAGTCACGTTCTTGCATTTGTAAAACCCCCATAACGACTTGTCGCAATTCATCAATGGATGATTGCAAAATTTCGTCACGCGGATAGGTTTCAAGAATATTGATCAAGGTTTTATAAGCATGGGTGCCTTTGGCAAAACCTGATGAATTACAAACGTCCATTACTTTAGCTTTAATTAAAGGTAAATCTAACGCGCTATTCGTATAAAAGGCACTACCAAACAAACCAATAAAGCGATCTTCGCCAATAACATTCCCTTGTTCATCAAAACGTTTTACACCGATATAATCTAAGTGTGCGGGGCGATGAACACGTGAACGAGAATTCGTTTTAGTTAAAATCAAATGATTTTCGCCTAAAGCAAGTGCTCGACCCGATTCGCTTAAACTTGAAATTAAGCGGCTTGAAGTCCCTTTAGAGTTTTTCATTAAACCTAAACTAGACGCGACATCAGCTTCTAAAGAAATATCGCCTTTAACTGCTTTTACATCGTAAGAACGGTACCCCATTATAGTGAAGTTGTTATTAGCTACCCAAGTAAGAAAATCAACCGTAGTTTCTTTTTTTTGTTTAGTTCCCGGTAACTGAGCTTTTTTAACATCACTAATAACATCCTTTAAACGAGTCAGCATTATCTGCCAATCATTTACCGTTAAAGAAATATCTTCAACAACAGAAAATAACTCTTTTTTAATATTATCTAATTCTGCTTGGGTTGATTGTCTATCGATTTCAATAAAAAACATGGTTTCTTTTGAAGTTGCTTTGATTGATGAATCTACCGTTGATGATAAATCAACGATTTGCATTTTTTTACCTCTAACGACTTTTAGAGGACAATTCAACATTAAGTGCGGTGAAAGACCTAAACGATTCAACGCAATACGAATTGAATCTACTAAAAATGGCATATCTTTTACAATTATTTCAATAACTGTATGACTAGATTTCCAACCATTTTTACTTACCGACGGATTAAATACGTGAATAACTGGAGTGCTATCTTTATGTTCATTTAGAGAACTCCACAAGCTTAATGTCGCACCATATAAATCACTATCATTACGATTATCTAAATCTAGTGGTGAAATATTACTGTAAAGTAAATCTGCAAACTTAGAGACTACAGTTGATGTATCTGAAGGTACTTTTTGCTGAATCAGTTTTGTTACATTTTTTAATATAACTGAGGGTAAACCATCTACAAACGCCATGCCGTTTTCCTTTTTGGTAAAACGATATTAATAATTATTATGTTTTAATATCAAATTGATAATGCGTGTTTAGTTTAACTTTAAGCTTTTTTATCACTTTGACTTAAGTTTAAGCATTATTCTATTTAACATCATTTAATAGAATAGACTATTAATACAATTTTATTAAGAATTTTAAGCTATTGCGAGTGTTTTTTTTGATCGCCTTACAATGAATATTACAATATAGGCTAAGAATTAAGAATTCATTCAATTAAACTAGATAGAAAATGGCTATTTAAGAAAAGCTAATTGCAGTATAACTACTAAAGTTATCGTATTATCATAGCAAAATAGCGCAAATTAAAGAAAGTTACCGACAAGATAGTTATTTACTCTTGTCGGTAAAAATAGTTGATATTCATGCAACGATTAATTTATATTTTTTTTAAACTTTTTTAGTTTTCCATAAAAAAGTAGCTATTGCAGGTAAAACAATAACAGCAGCCAGCATATTAACTAAAAACATAAAAGTTAATAAGATGCCCATATCAACCTGAAACTTCAAATCAGAGAAGAACCAAGTAGAAACACCAATAGCTAAAGTAACCCCTGTAATAAGTACCGCGCTACCTCGTTCTCTTAATGCGGCTAAATAAGCAGATTGCACACTATCACCTGCTTTTAATTTTGCATTCATTGTCGACAAAATATAAATGCCATAATCAACACCTATACCAACACCTAAAGCAATAACAGGTAATGTAGAAACGGTTAAACCAATATCCAAAAAGGTCATTAGCGCCTGTGCTAATGTTGAAACAACATAAAGAGGTAAGACTACTGATATAGTAGCGCGTATACTTCTAAAACTAATTAAACATAAAAAAATCACCGCAACATAAACATAAATCATCATAGGAATTTGTGCTGTTGCCACCGCTTCATTCGTTGCCGCCATAACACCAACAGGACCAGAGGCTAATTTAAAATGAATTTTGTCTGTACCTAACTCTTTCGAGAATTTCTTAACCGAGGCAACCACTTTATTAATCGTTTCTGCTTTATGATCTTTCAAAAACAGAATGACAGGCATGACGCTACAATCACTGTTTAATAAACCACTGGTTGTCGGTACTCGTGCGATTGATTGCACTAATGTTTGTTGATTTCTAGGTAAAGCACGCCATTTAGGATTACCTTCGTTATAACCCGCATTAACGATTTTCGCAATAGAGGCTAAACTAACCGCCGATTGTACACCTTTAACATTTTCCATACGCCATTGAAAACGGTCAATAATATCCATTGTGTCATAATAAGTACAAGAATCAGCATACGTTTCAACAATAACAGACATATAATCAACACTAATAGCATAGTTTTTAGTGATCGCAAAAGTATCTTGATTATAACGAGACGATTCTTTTAACGCAGGTGCTCCTGCATGTAATTCGCCTATTTTCATATTTTGCGAATAATAAAAGCTAAAACCATATAAAAGCGCGGTGATAACTAAAATGACAATTGCATATTTTTTGGTCGCAAATTTTGACATGGTTCGCCAAATACCAAATTCATGCTCATGTTCAAAATTCGTTTTCGCCTGTATTTTAACTTCTTTGTCTTCATAACGAATAAAAGAAACTAATACAGGTAATAATATTAAATTAGTTAATATAACAATTGCTACGCCTAATGATGCAGTAATTGCTAATTCACGAATAACACCAATATCTATAGTTAATAGTGTTAAGAAACCAACTGTATCTGATAATAAAGCAATACCGCCAGGAATTAATAACGTCTTAAAACTTGCTTGTGCTGCTTCTTTAGCCGTATGACCTAGCGAGACTTGTTTACTAATTGAGTTAATCATTTGTACGCCATGACTCACGCCAATCGCAAAAATTAAAAATGGTACCAAAATTGACATTGGATCAATACCAAAACCCAGTATAGACAGCGTACCGATTTGCCAAGTTACAGCAATTAATGAGCAAATAATAGGCAGTGCTGTTAGAGTGATCGAATGACAAAAGAAGTAAACCATAATAGCGGTGATAACTATAGCTATAGCAAAAAAAGCGACAACGCCTTTAGCACCCTGCGCGACATCTCCAACCATTTTGGCAAAGCCAATAATTTGTACTTGAATATTATCATGTTCAAATTTTTTGCGTATTTGTTCTTCTAACTGGTGAGCAATTTTTAAGGTATCAAGTTTTTTACCTGTTTCAGGATTAATTTCCATTAGCGAGGTTTTAACCATGGCACAATGATAATCATCTGACACCATACGACCGACAATTCCTGCTTTTTCAATATTTGATTTTACAATCGCTAATCCTGCTTTAGTCGGTTGAAAATCGGCTGGAATAACAGGGCCTCCAGCAAAGCCATCTTCAACAACTTCAACAAAACGAGTACTTGGTGAAAATAAAGAGTTGACTTGAATACGATCAACTCCAGGAATAAAAAACAATTGATCATGTACACCTTTTAAGGCTTTGAAAAAGTCTGCATTGAAAATATCCCCATCTGTATTACACACAGATATTAAAATATTATTAGCACCACCAAAATTTTGTTGATGCTTTAAGTAGGTTTTCATATACTCATGATTCAATGGGATATTTTTAGTAAAAGATGCTCCCATTTTAATTTGACTAGCTTGATACATTAAAATAATAGTAGCCAATAAAAAAAGTACCAATACAAATACTCTATGGCGGAAAAGACCAACGCTTAAACGGTTAATTAACGACTCTACACTCATTTTTTACTTCACTTTAATTATTTTAATGCCAACATCAGAAACTACGATTAACTGATGATTAAACCAAACACCTGCAATTAACGATTTACCGTCTTGTTGGGCTTGTTCTTGATAAGATTTACCATCGTCATTACTCACTAAAAGTACACCATTATTACCTAAAACAATAATCCGATTGTCATCAGCTAATAATACAGAATTTAATAATGCCGTGGTTTTACTATCAATTTGTTGCCAGTCTTGCATATTTTTATTTCCTCTAAAAATATGCCCTCGTAAACCAACAACAAGTAAATGATTTTTCGGGGTAACTAATAAATCAAAAAAAGATCCTTGGTATATTTCATTAGCAACTTTCCAGTGTCGACCAAAATCATCACTACTTGCAAGTAACCCAATTTCACCAACAAGATAAAGCATATTACCAGCTTTTATTATTCGATTAAAATGCGGTAATATACTGCCTATTTCGTCAATATAAGCTTCTTCATCTTCACTCTTAAGTTCGGTAATATACTGGACGTCATCTTTAGTTAAAAATTCTTGATGGAATTCATTCTGCCAACTTTTTCCGCCGTCGACAGTGCGATAAAAGAGTCCGTAAGCACCAACAGCAACACCATTATTTTCGTCTTTAAAAACAACATCAAGTAAAGGTTTTTCTTTCTCAGGCAACGATTGTTGCAATTCCCAAGTTAGACCACCATCATTAGTATGCACAATAGTAGCATCATGTCCTACCGCCCAACCTTGATATTTATTAATAAAATAAACAGCGGTTAATGTTGTTTTGGTCGGAACTTTTGCTTGTTGCCAATGAACACCATCATTAGAGGTCAATATGTCACCATGTTGACCAACAACAACCAATCGAGATTGCTCTATAGAACAAATATCTAATAATAAAGACTTGCTTGCTAAAGGTTCTATTCTGGAAAAGTTATTAACAATACTTTTTTGTGCGTAAGACAAATGTGTTGTTAATGAAAAAAGGCAAGCGGCGAAAAAAGCGAGATAAAAATGTCTCATAAATTAAAACCTAATGAATACCTATTATTTATACTTGATGGCATAGAATTACTTGAAGGGAAGCGTTTTAACATATTCAAACAAATCAAGTATATAAAGTTAAAATAAATCAAGTATATAAAGTTAAAATAAAAAAGGCTGACTTATTGCCAGCCTCTTTAACGTTACATTTATTTTTATATAGAGACATAACTAAATGACTCTATTTTATAAAAATATTAAATTATCTACGACCTTCACGTCTTAAAGCTGAAGGTGTAAAACTTTTATCTTTTAGTTTTACTGAAAAATCATACATTTTAGCTTGGTTATCTAAACCCATTGCAATGTAACGACGTGACTGTAAATCATAAAACACTTCTAATGTAGACCATTGTGTTGGTACTTCATAATAATTCAAAGCATACGCTATACCTACACGGTACAACTCATCACGATTATCATAAATATCTGTAACTGCTATCTGCCAACTATCTTCATCAATATAAAAAACACGTTTTTTATAAATGTGACGCGTATTGGGTTTAAGGTTCGCTTCAACAACCCAAACACGATGTTTTTCATAACGGACTAAATCAGGATTAATATGACCTGGTAGTAAAATATCTTTATACTGCACTTTATCGCTATGTAAACGATAACTATTATAAGGGATCAATAATTCTTGTTTACCTTTTAAAGTCCAATTATAACGATTTGGCGCGCCATTAAACATATCAAAGTCATCTGTTGTTCTTAAACCATCAGACGCTGTGCCTGGTGCATCATAAGCAACATTAGGTGCCCGACGTACACGACGTTGACCTGTGTTGTATGTCCACGCTTGGCGAGGGGTTTTTATTTGATCCATGGTTTCATGTACCAATAATGCAGTACCCGCTAAACGCGCTGGTTCAGTAACTTTTTGTTTAAATTTAAACAAAATATTTGTTTTTTCTAACTCAGATGGGGTTGCTCCTTTCTTATCATAAGGAAGTAACAATTTGTCATCAAAACCAATAAAAGTATAATCACCTGATTTTGTTGGTGCCGCCTGACCACCAAAACGAGCAACCGCTTCACCACGATAACGTAAAATGTGATTCCATATAGCTTCTAATCCATTGGCAGGAATTGGAAAAGGAACACCTATTGCGGCACCTTTAATACCATTACCACCTTCAACTAGTTCAGCTCGGGTTGCATTGGCCTTAATAGCATCATAAACATAACTTGGAAATGATGCACTGCGCCTAGTTTTGTACACATTCATTCTATACGTTTTCGGATAAGTTTGAATCAATTTTACTTGCCCTGGTGATAAAACACTTTTGTATTTATCAACATTTTTCGCATCTACCGTATATAAAATTTTATCATCAGGGTAAGGATCTTCATGATGATCACCTTTTTTATAATTTGCAGGCGGTTTAGTAATACCCCCTGTCCATGCAGGAATAGAACCATCGGCATTACCAGCCCTAACAGCACCTAGTGGTGTTAATTCTTGATCTAGCTTTGCAGCTTGTTGTGGTGATATCTTAGCAACCGCATTACCACCCACAAATGCAAGAGACACAGCAACAGTTAATAAAGCAACTTTTTTCATTGAGCTATGCTTTATCGATTGTTCTGTCTTTAATGTACTTTTTCTTAATTGATTGTGCATCGAACGCCCCTTTATATTGAATATTTGATATTGAATGAAATATAATCACGATCGGCAATGGCGTTAGTGCTACCTTTGCCCCCCCAAAAAGCGTTATAGCTAAAATTAGCGGCCCATCGACTTTGATAATCAAAATCGACACCTAAAGCTAATGATTTTCGACCTTCAATAAATAGAAATAACGGATCGGGAGTAATACCTGAAACATCATGAGAAAATACGGCTCTTGGTGATACGTTAACACCCGCAAAAACATTATTATAATCAAGTTTTGCGACCATTTTATAGCCCCAAGCAAATGCAGTAGGAAATGAGTTAGTCTCACGACCATTTTGTATCGCAAGTTCTAGTCCTTCTTTACCTTTAATACCACCATTTCTTGCATTACCAGCACTATTTAAACGTAATACAGCAGGGTTAGGCATATTATTGATATTTACACCGCCAACTTCAAGTAAACCAACAAGTTGACTGGCACCGAAAGTTGGTCCAAATAATTGTGTTAAGGTCATTTGCGCTTGTACAGTATCAGATAAAATAAAACCATTTGCTTGTACACCAGGTCCATAAGGGTTTCCGGTTGCTGGGTTAATAATTTGTGAAACATTATTAAGATCAGGACGAAGACCTGCATTAGCTAATTGTTGTGGCATAGCTGCAAACAACAATTCAACATCATCGATTTGTAAAGGTTCATCTTGACGGAAAGTTACCTCACCAGCAACAGCCGTTGTACCAACGGTAGTATTGAAACTTAATGCATACATTTTAATATTTTCAGGATAAGCAAGTTTTACTTGTGAAAATGCAGACAAATTGTCATAAATATTGTTTTCTGTTGCGGTATTTTGCGCTAAATAGGTTAAATCAGTACCAATACTTTGCGCTGAAAAATTCGCGGTTATACCTGAAAATAATGGACGACGACTATGATAATTTACATAGTAAAGACTAAATTCAGTATCATTTAACTCTTGTAAATACCAAGATAAACGCAAACCATATTGACCACCATTTTTAGGCTCTAACTCAGCACTCGTTCCTGGTGAACGTAAAGTAAGTTTGGTTGGGTAAGCTAAATACATTTCTGGAACAGTTATAAATTTACCATCATAATTTACTTTTCCCGTTTCCCCTGAACGTATTATATCGCCAATTTGATTTAAGCCACGAAGTAAGAAATCTAAATCCATATCTGGATTACCACTAAAGCCTAGCTGTACATTATTATATTGGCCTCCATCACCAGCAAAATTATTAGTAGAAAAATAACTCCCTGGTGCTGGCAATACTGTTTTTTCCCAACTGTATTGATAAAAAGCTTCAATATTAAAAGTATCTGTTACACCTAGAGATCCCCATACGGCACCAAAAGGAATAAAAGCTTCTTTTAATTCTGCACCTGGCGCTTTTAAACGAGCTATATCAACGGGATTAATTTCACTAATACCGTGAGAAATAAGGGTACTCTCACCCCAGCTAATCACCTGTTGACCAACACGAACAGAAAAAGGCATATCACCTAAATCAAAATCACCATAAACAAAGGCATCAAGTAAGCGAATATCTCGACACACTTGATCTCTTGCTTCACTATCACGACAAGGATCACTACGCAAACCTGATGTTGGATTTACCCATGGACGGTCATTATCCATCATTTCAAAATCGTAATAATACATACCACGAACAAACAAACCAACATTGTCATAGTGTATGTCTAATTCATGAGAGCCTTTAAAAATGGTTGAAAAAGCCTTGCCTGCATCAAAATTCAAGTCCCCGCCATCAACATTATTAGAATAGCCACCTTTTCCTTGCCAAATAATCTTATTACTCGGGTTAGGGTTTAGTGCCGCATTGTACTGACTAAAGTCAAAACCGTTGTTTAAATTATCTGATTTACCTATCAGTGTGCTCCAATCACGGTTTTCCACACGAATGCTCGATCCTAAGCTAAAAGTAGAATCGAAACTAATGTCAAAATTACCCAATTGAAATTTTGCTGCGTTTACACTTGTTGCTGATAAAGACAACAAAGCAGCGGCGACGCCAATGACTAATGGCTT
>WGGB01000251.1 GCA_015491935.1 Alteromonadaceae bacterium | reverse complement strand
CGTAATTTAGTTTCAGCAACTAATTCACCCGCTTCATTTTTTATATATTCAGTAATACGTACTTTTACACGCGCGTGTAACTCTGCTGCATCGGTACGGTATGCTTTTTCAGCTTCTTTAATATCAGCGAAAACCATGCCTTCGCCTTTACCATTAACACGATCTCGAGTTAGGTAATATAAACCTAAAACAACATCTTGTGATGGTACAATAATTGGATCACCATTGGCTGGTGATAATATATTATTGGTTGATAATAATAGCGTACGTGCTTCCATTTGTGCTTCGATTGTCAACGGTACGTGTACCGCCATTTGGTCACCATCGAAATCGGCATTGTATGCCGCACACACTAATGGGTGAAGATGAATTGCTTTACCTTCAATAAGTACAGGCTCAAACGCTTGAATACCTAATCTATGCAGTGTTGGTGCACGGTTAAGCATAACTGGATGTTCACGAATTACTTCGTCAAGTACATCCCATACTTCGGCGCCTTCACGTTCTACTAATTTTTTAGCCGCTTTAATCGTTGTTGCTAAGCCACGAGCTTCCAATTTTCCGTAGATAAATGGTTTGAATAATTCCAACGCCATTTTTTTCGGTAAACCACATTGATGTAAACGTAATTTAGGGCCTACCGTAATTACTGAACGACCTGAATAATCAACACGCTTACCGAGTAAGTTTTGACGGAATCGACCTTGCTTACCTTTAATCATATCGGCAAGTGATTTAAGAGGACGTTTATTAGACCCCGTAATTGCACGACCGCGACGACCATTATCTAATAAGGCATCAACAGATTCTTGTAACATACGTTTTTCGTTACGTACAATAATATCTGGAGCAACTAAGTCTAAAAGACGTTTTAAACGGTTATTACGGTTGATTACACGACGATATAAATCATTCAAATCAGAGGTAGCAAAACGGCCACCATCCAAAGGTACCAACGGACGTAAATCTGGTGGTAAAATTGGTAATACTGACATAATCATCCACTCAGGCTTATTACCCGATGCCGCGAATGCTTCCATTAATTTTAAGCGTTTAGTGATTTTTTTGCGTTTAGTTTCACTACCAATTTCAGGTAGTTCTTCACGCATTTGCTCAACTTCTGCATTTAAATCAATTTGTTGTAATAAAGCTAATACCGCTTCTGCACCCATTTTGGCATCAAATTCATCACCATGCTCTTCTAACGCATCAAGATATTCTTCTTCGGTAAGAATTTGACTATTTTCTAATGTTGTCATACCCGGTTCGGTAACAACATAAGATTCAAAATAAAGTACTCGCTCAATATCACGTAAGGTCATATCAAGTAGTAAACCAATACGTGATGGTAATGATTTTAAAAACCAAATATGGGCAACTGGGCTAGCTAATTCAATATGACCCATTCGGTCACGACGAACTTTAGTTAGCGTTACTTCAACACCACATTTTTCGCAAATAACACCGCGATGTTTTAAGCGTTTGTATTTACCACAAAGACATTCATAATCTTTAACTGGTCCAAAAATACGCGCACAAAATAAACCGTCACGTTCTGGTTTAAAGGTACGGTAGTTGATGGTTTCTGGTTTTTTAACTTCACCAAACGACCATGAACGGATCTGATCGGGTGATGATAAGCCAATACGAATACCATCAAAATCTTCTGTTTGGTTTTGTTGCTTAAGAAACTTAAGTAAATCTTTCACACTTGCTCTCCTGTCGGAGTTAATCTTTAGCTGAGCAGGGAATTCCACCCTGCTCATCGAGTGTTGATTTTCTTATTTAAAGAAAATCAACGCGTCATTTAGTCTTTGTCTAATTCAATGTTAATACCTAACGAGCGAATCTCTTTAAGTAATACGTTGAACGACTCAGGAATACCAGGTTCCATACGATGATCACCGTCAACTAAGTTTTTATACATCTTAGTACGACCATTAACATCATCAGACTTAACGGTAAGCATTTCTTGTAGGGTATAAGCAGCACCATATGCTTCTAACGCCCATACTTCCATTTCACCAAAACGCTGGCCACCAAACTGAGCTTTACCACCCAGTGGTTGCTGAGTTACAAGACTATAAGAACCCGTAGAACGTGCGTGCATTTTGTCATCAACTAAATGATTTAGTTTTAACATATACATATAACCAACGGTTACTGGACGTTCAAATGGGCGGCCAGTGCGACCATCTGTTAAAATAAACTGACCGCTTTGAGGCATTTCAGCTAGTTTTAACATATCTTTAATTTCTTTTTCAACCGCACCATCAAATGCTGGCGTCGCCACTGGTAAACCAGCACGTAAATTATTCGCTAAACGCTTAATTTCATCATCAGAGAAGCTATCAATATCAACCTCTTGACGAGATTCACCTAATTCATAAGCTTCTTTAATAAAGGCGCGTAATTTAGCCATTTCTTCTTGTGCTTTGATCATACGATCAATTTTTTCACCAATACCACGAGCAGCCATACCTAAATGTATTTCTAGGATCTGACCAATATTCATTCGTGATGGTACACCTAACGGGTTAAGTACAATATCAACTGGCGTACCATGTTCATCATAAGGCATATCTTCAACAGGAGCGATCATCGAGATAACACCTTTGTTACCATGACGACCCGCCATTTTATCACCTGGTTGAATACGTTTTTTAACGGCTAGGTAAACTTTAACAATTTTAAGTACACCTGGTGCTAAATCATCACCTTGAGTAATTTTACGACGCTTAATTTCATATTTAGTATCAAAATCTTCTTTTAATACATCATATTGTTCAGCAATTTGTTCAAGTTCAGCTTGTTGAGCTTCATCAGCTAAGCTTTGTGTTAACCACTTGTCGCGAGTCATACCATTAAGGTCTGCATCATTTAAACCCGCGTTAAGTAATAAGCGTTTAGCGCGAGCATAAATACCATCTTCTAAGATGCTAAATTCGTCACCCAAATCTTTCTTAACTTGTTTAAGTTGCATTTCTTCAATTTCAAGCGCACGGGCATCTTTTTCAACACCGTCACGAGTAAATATTTGTACATCAATAATTGTACCTGAAACTGAATTACCAACGCGTAAAGAAGTATCTTTAACATCAGCAGCTTTTTCACCAAAAATAGCACGTAATAGTTTTTCTTCTGGCGTTAATTGCGTTTCACCTTTCGGGGTAACTTTACCCACTAAGATGTCACCACCTTTAACTTCAGCACCAATATACACCACACCTGACTCATCAAGCTTAGATAATGCAGACTCACCAACATTGGGAATGTCAGCAGTAATTTCTTCACTACCTAACTTAGTATCACGGGCAATACAGGTTAACTCTTGAATATGGATTGTAGTAAAACGATCTTCTTGCGCAACGCGCTCAGAGATCAACATAGAATCCTCAAAGTTATAACCGTTCCACGGCATAAACGCGATACGCATATTTTGACCTAGTGCCAATTCACCCATATCGGTTGAAGGACCATCAGCTAAAACATCACCACGAGTCACTGGTTCGCCAACATTACAAGTAGGACGTTGATTAATACAAGTATTTTGGTTAGAACGAGTGTATTTAGTTAAGTTATAAATATCTATACCCGCTTCACCAGCAAGCATTTCATTTTCATTCACTTTTACTACGATGCGAGAAGCATCAACATAGCTCACTACACCACCACGTTTAGCAACGGCGGTTACGCCAGAGTCAACCGCGATAACTTTTTCCATACCTGTTCCCACTAACGGTTTATCCGTTTTAAGTGTAGGAACCGCTTGACGTTGCATGTTAGCACCCATCAAGGCACGGTTAGCATCATCGTGCTCAAGGAATGGAATAAGTGAAGCCGCAACAGAAATAATTTGTTGTGGAGACACATCCATATATTGAACCGCATCAGCAGCCATTAGCGTAAATTCATTTTTATGACGACAGTTAACTAATTCATCAACTAATTTGCCATTTTTTTCAACATTCGCATTAGCTTGCGCAATAACGAAGTTTCCTTCTTCGATCGCTGATAAGTAATCAATTTCATCAGTCACTAAACCATCAATAACTCGACGGTATGGCGTTTCTAAGAAGCCGTAACTATTAGTACGTGCATAACAAGACAATGAGTTAATCAAACCGATGTTTGGTCCCTCTGGAGTCTCAATTGGACATACACGACCGTAATGCGTTGGATGTACATCACGTACTTCAAAACCAGCACGTTCACGGGTTAAACCACCCGGTCCTAAGGCTGAAATACGACGTTTATGGGTCACTTCAGATAACGGGTTATTCTGATCCATAAATTGTGATAACTGGCTTGAGCCAAAGAATTCCTTAACCGCTGCCGAAATTGGCTTAGCGTTAATTAAATCTTGTGGCATTACTGCGTCTAAATCACCTAAACTTAAGCGTTCGCGCACAGCACGTTCAACACGGACTAAACCAACGCGGAATTGGTTTTCAGCCATTTCGCCAACACTACGAATACGACGGTTACCTAAGTGATCGATATCATCCACTTCACCTTTACCATCACGAATATCAATCAAAGTTTTCATTACTAAAATGATATCTTCTTTTGATAAGATGCCTTCACCTTCAATAGAATCAACACCAACACGACGGTTAAACTTCATGCGGCCGACAGTTGATAAATCATAACGTTCAGGAGCAAAGAATAAGTTGTTGAATAAAGTTTCAGCAGCATCTTTAGTTGGTGGTTCACCAGGACGCATCATACGATAAATTTCAACTAAAGCTTCAAGCTTATTAGTTGAGTTATCAACACGTAAGGTAGTAGACATATATGAACCAACATCAAATTCGTTCATATATAAAGTAGAAATTTCTTTATAGCCTGCTTGGCTTAATTCAGCTAATATTTCTAACGTTAATTCAGTATTAGCTTCAGCAATCACTTCACCAGTACTTTCATCAATATAAGCTTTTGATAACACTTTACCAATCATGTAATCAGCTGGTACTTCAAGCTCAGTAACTTTTGCTTTTGATAAACTGCGAATATGACGTGCAGTAATACGACGACCTTGCTCAACTAATAAATCACCATTAGGTAATTTAACATCAAAGGTTGCTGTTTCACCACGTAAACGTTCTGGCACAAGCTCCATAATGAGCTTGTCGCCTTTAATCGCGTATTTAGTTGTATCGTAGAAAATATCTAAAATTTCTTCCGTGCTATATTCTAAAGCACGTAGCATAATACTCGCAGGTAATTTGCGACGTCTATCAATACGAACAAACAAATTATCTTTCGGGTCAAATTCAAAATCTAACCAAGAACCACGGTAAGGGATAACGCGTGCGTTATATAACACTTTACCTGATGAATGTGTTTTACCTTTATCATGGTCAAAAAATACGCCAGGAGAACGATGTAGTTGTGAAACAATAACGCGCTCAGTACCATTAATAACAAAAGTACCATTGTCAGTCATCAATGGGATCTCGCCCATGTACACTTCTTGTTCTTTGATATCTTTTACTGTACCCGCAGGTGCTTCTCTGTCGTAAACCACCAAACGTAGTTTAACTCGCAAAGCTGCAGAATAAGTGACACCTCGAATTTGACATTCTTTAACATCAAATAAAGGTTCACCTAAGCGATAGCTTACGTATTGTAATTCAGAATTACCTGAATAGGCTTTAATAGGGAATACAGAGCGGAATGCGGCTTCAAAACCGATTTCCCCTGTTGGATCATTATCAATAAATTTGCGAAAAGATTCGAGTTGGATAGATAGCAAAAATGGATAATCCATTACTTTTGCGCTTTTACCAAAGTCCTTTCTAATTCGCTTCTTCTCAGAATAAGAGTAAGCCATGGGGTTCCTCAGCTTGCTGGTTATTGCCGAAATCTATCTAATTTAATAGGTAGATTTTGTCTTTTTTACAGTGACGTAAACGTCTAACTTTCTATAATGCACTGTTTTGATTTAAAAAAAACCAATTAATGTTTTTTCATAAAACAAAGCGCAAAAAGGCCGGTGACAAAAAAGCCACCAGCCATTGCCTTTTCAGGCAAATAATCTATTTAAAAACAGATTATTTGATCTCAACAGAAGCACCAGCTTCTTCAAGAAGTTTCTTAAGTTCTTCAGCTTCAGCTTTATCAACGCCTTCTTTGATAGCTTTAGGAGCAGCTTCAACTGCTTCTTTAGCTTCTTTAAGACCTAAACCTGTAGCGCCACGAACTGCTTTGATTACTGCAACTTTCTTCTCACCGAAGCTAGTTAAAACAACGTCAAATTCAGTTTGTTCTTCAGCAGCAGCACCAGCATCACCACCAGCAACAGCAACAGCTGCAGCAGCAGAAACACCAAATTTTTCTTCCATAGCTTCAATTAATTCAACTACGTCCATTACTGACATTTCAGCAACAGCATTTAGGATATCGTCTTTAGAAATAGACATTTTATAATTTCCTGTTTTTTAATAAACAGTCTTATCAACTTTTCTAATAAGTGATAAAGATCTGTTTGAAATAACTATTAATACAAAAAGATAAGTTAATTTTATAACTAAAATTAAGCCGCTTCTTGCTCTTTCTGATCGCGAATTGCTGCAATCGTACGGCAAAGTTTGCCGGCAGATGCTTCTTTCATAGCGCTCATTAAACGTGCAATTGCTTCGTCGTAAGTAGGTAGCTTAGCTAACATATTTACGTCTACAGCATTACCCTCAAATGCGGCCGCTTTTAATTTAAAGGCTTCGTTAGTTTTAGCGAAGTCTGTAAATAAACGTGCTGCTGCACCTGGATGCTCGTTAGAAAATGCAACTAAAGATGGACCAACTAAAGTGTCTTTTATACACTCAAAATCAGTACCTTCTACAGCACGACGTGCTAATGTATTACGGACAACTTTCATCCATACGCCATTTTCACGTGCTTGCTTACGTAGTTCAGTAATTGCACCAACTGTTACACCACGGGCGTCCGCGATAACAGCTGATTGAGCGCCTTTGGCAGCTTCTTGAACTTCAGCAACAATTGCTTTTTTGTCATCAAGATTGATAGCCATTGGCTTTAACTCCTGGTTCAATCCGGCCTCTAATATAAAAGCACCGGTAATAACAACTCCTAAAAATAAATCACTCTATTTTTAGGCCAATACGGCGAGAGCCAGAATTTAAGAAAATATCTGGGGTTTCACCATCTACGTAGGAAATTAAGTTAATTTTTCATTTTTACAAATAAAAAATTTACACCTACGGTCTTGGACGGGGGTTGATTAAAATGATTAATATTATAACCAACTCCTACCAAAATTTGAGGGGCGAAATTATAGACAACAATTTCGCCCTTGTAAAGCGATGATATTCACCGCTTTATAAAAAGTTATGCCTCTAAACTAGATTGGTCAACGGTAACACCGGCACCCATAGTAGTTGAGATTGAAACTTTTTGTAAATACTGACCTTTAGCATTGGCTGGTTTTGCTTTTTTAAGCGCTTCTAACAATGCTTCAAGATTTTGTTGTAATTGACCTGCTTCGAAATCAGCCTTACCAATAGTGGTATGAATGATGCCATTTTTGTCATTACGGTAACGAATTTGACCAGACTTAGCGTTTTTAACCGCGCCAGCAACGTCAGGTGTTACAGTACCTACTTTAGGGTTAGGCATTAAACCACGTGGCCCTAAAATTTGACCTAATTGACCAACAACGCGCATTGCATCTGGAGAAGCAACAACAACGTCAAAGTTCATTTCGCCTTTTTTAACTAATTCAGCTAAGTCTTCCATACCAACAATGTCGGCACCCGCTTCTTTAGCTTTTTCTGCATTAGCGCCTTGTGTAAATACAGCAACACGAACGTTACGACCTGTACCATTTGGTAATACAGTTGCACCACGAACATTTTGATCTGATTTACGAGCATCAATGCCAAGTTTAATAGCAACATCTACGCTTTCACGAAAATTTGCTGTTGCCAATTCTTTTAATAAAGCAAGCGCTTCACTAATTTCATATTCTTTTAATACGTCTACTTTTTCACGGATAAGACGAGCACGTTTTGATAATTTAGCCATTGATTAATCCTCTACCACTAAACCCATTGAACGAGCGCTGCCCGCGATAGTACGCACTGCGGCTTCTAACGAACCGGCAGTAAGATCTGATTCTTTTGTCTTAACAATTTCTTCAAGTTGAGCTGTTGTAACTGTGCCCACTTTTTCAGTGTTAGGACGACCTGAACCACTTTTGATCCCCGCTGCTTTTTTCAATAAGTAAGAAGCAGGTGGAGTTTTTGTTTCAAAAGTAAAAGAACGATCGTTATATACAGTAATTACTACTGGAACCGGTGCGCCTTTTTCTAAAGAATCTGTTTTTGCGTTAAACGCTTTACAGAATTCCATGATGTTAACACCGTGTTGACCTAATGCAGGACCCACTGGTGGCGACGGATTAGCTGCACCAGCAGCTACTTGTAGCTTGATAAAAGCTTGGACTTTTTTAGCCATTTTTAAATACCTTTGTTTTGGGTACAAACGCCAATATAGATTAGCTCCCCGTTAAAATAAACACCGTAAATAAGTGGATTATTTATAAAAACAAACCACCACTTAAATAAAAACGGCAGCGGATTATATATTAATCATCGCTGCCGTTGCAAGAGTTTTTAATCATTCACTGATTAAATATTAATTACTTTTTTCTACTTGACCAAATTCTAAATCAACTGGCGTTGAACGCCCAAAAATCAATACTGAAACTTTAATGCGATTTTTATCATAATCTAATTCTTCAACAACACCATTAAAGTCAACAAATGGACCGTCAACAACACGAACCACTTCACCAGGTTCAAATAATGTTTTAGGTTTCGGCTTATCCGTTGAATCTTCTAAACGTTGTAAAATACGATCTGCTTCTTTTTGCGAAATAGGTGCTGGACGTTCCGTAGTACCACCAATAAAACCAAGCACACGCGGCACACTTTTAACTAAATGCCAAGACTGCTCATTCATTTCCATTTGCACTAAAACATAACCAGGGAAAAATTTACGTGAACTTTTGCGCTTTTGACCCGCACGCATTTCAACCACTTCTTCAGTTGGCACTAAAATTTGACCAAAAAGCTCTTCTAAACCTTGTACTTGAATATGTTCAAGTAATGTTTTTTGTACACGCGCTTCATATCCTGAAAAAGCTTGAACAACATACCATCTTAATTTCGGATTAGTATTGACCTTTTGCTCTTCATTTTCTGCGTTATCTTCACTTTCTTGTGGAAGATTATTTTCTTCTGACATAATTACACCTTTAAACCAGTAATAAAGCCAACAACCCAAAATAGAAATGAGTCTAAACCCCAAAGCAATATTGACATTAGTGCAGTAACTAAAAGAACAATACCTGTGGTTTGAACGGCTTCTTGACGTGTTGGCCAAACAACTTTACGAACTTCAGTACGAGACTCTTTAGCAAACGAAACTGCCGCACGACCCTTTTCTGTTCTCATAGCAATTAAACCAGCAATAACAATTGCCGCAACAACCGCAATAGCTCTGATTAAAACTGATTGATCACCAAAAGTGTAATTTCCTACTACGGCACCAATTAAAAGAAGAAATATAATTCCCCATTTCAAACCATCAAGACTTGAGCTTGGTTGATTTTCTGTACTTGCATTCATATTTTTGACCTGTAACTAGTGTCTAAATTCATTATTAACTAACATTTATTGTTAGCTAAAATACGTCCTTGCCTCGGCAAGGTAATATTGGCAGGGGTAGAGAGATTCGAACTCCCAACACCCGGATTTGGAATCCGGTGCTCTACCAATTGGAGCTATACCCCTTCAAATTTATATCTGCTGATACACTTGTAGAATGAATCTTAGTTTGTTTGGAATTAAGAGAGACTCTAGAAGTGAGGCGCTATTATACTAATGAAAAACTTTTACTCAAGGGATATTTACAAAGTTAGCTATTATTATGTAAATATTTAAGTGCGGTCGCTCAAAAATAACGCTGTTCGCCGCTATAGAGCGCTTAAGAGCAGCTTATATTGACCTGTCGAGTGACGTCAGGTTTATATTGTCGCGCCTCGCTATGCTCGGGACGACCTACAATATCGAGTCATAGATCATTGATAAAAACAAAAAAGGCCGCTTGCGCGACCTTTTAATTAACCTAAATTGATAGGTTAATTTGATGCTAGATGCAGGGTTAGCAAAGCAGAAGCACGGAGTTGACGCTAGTCAATGAGTACTTCTAATGCCGCTAACGCAAATTCTAGCGCAAATTAGACATCAATTAGTCTAAGATTGCTGAAACAACACCAGCACCTACAGTACGACCACCTTCACGAATCGCGAAGCGTAAACCTTCTTCCATCGCTACTGGGTGAATCAACTCTACAACAAATTTTAAGTTGTCGCCTGGCATTACCATTTCTACACCTTCAGGTAACTCTACTGCACCTGTGATATCTGTTGTACGGAAGTAAAACTGTGGACGGTAACCTTTAAAGAATGGTGTATGACGACCACCTTCATCTTTACTTAACACATAAACTTCTGATTCGAATTTAGTGTGTGGTAAAATTGAACCTGGTGCACATAATACTTGACCACGTTCTACGTCTTCACGTTTTAAACCACGTAATAAAATACCACAGTT
>WGGB01000250.1 GCA_015491935.1 Alteromonadaceae bacterium | reverse complement strand
TGTTTTGTTGCTTACAAAAAGTGGCTATGTGTAAACCGCTTGATGCGTGTTGTTTGAAAATTTGTTGCCATTGCTCAGGTGTTCTGTGGTTATTTGCCATTGTTTTTCTCGGTGAGTAAATGATGGCATTACTTTAGATAAATTTAGATTGCGATGGAATACGGCCTAAAATGATCGCTTACGGCAGGTGCTAGCTGAAATTGAAGAAAATCAAACAGCGATAGCTCAGGCTGTTGAGCAAAAGTCATGCTTTATTCTTGCGACTAATATCGACGATAAAGCGCTTTCACCTATAGAAATATTAGCGCATTACAAAGCACAATCTGCGGTTGAAAGAGGTTTTAGGTTTTTAAAAAAACCTTTGTTTTTTGTTTCATCATTATTTATCAAAAAGCCAAGTGGAATCGATCCCCTGTTGATGGTAATAACACTATCATTACTTATTTATTCCATTGCTCAGCGACGGATGCGAGCGAATATGAAAAAGATTGAAGCAACTATCCCAAACCAAATTAATCAAGATACGGCAACAACTACATTGCGTTGGGTATTTCAATGTTTTGACGGAATTAACTTACTTCAGCGGGTGATAGTTATTTTTATGAAAAACTTCATCTCGACGGTTTTAATGAGCTAAGGCAAAAGATAATCAAACTTATTGGTGGCCATGCAATGCATTTATATAAAATCAAAAAAGTTGCCTAGGGGTCTGATCAATGTCTGTTGGTGATGGTATCTTTGTTGTTTCAGCTAAAAGTTGGCTACTAGGTAGTGCAATAGAAAACGTTAATGCCAATACTGAAAACGATTTTTTATGTTTAAAAAAGACATGAAATTTCCTTTTGTTAATTATTATCTTAGCAAAACATATTTAAAGCTAAAATATAACTGTAAATACGATAATTGGTGGCAAATTTAGGGTGAAATATGTTTATTGTGCTTTATTGATAACCTTTAAAATATGATAGTAGTAGTGCCAAGCTAACGTTGCTCCTCGGCTTAACATAAATAATGAAAATGCTGTCCATAAGGCGTTATTTCCGAAAGATTGCAATACAAACCATGTGGGAAAAAACACCATAAAAGTTGAAAACAACATACTATTGCGCATAATTTTTGCCTGCATTAAACCAATATAAACACCATCAAATAAATAGCACCAACAGGCTAATAAGGGTAATGCTACAATCCATAATAGGTATTGTTGAGCATAATCAATAACACTGTTAATACTGGTCATCAGCAAAATTAATTGTGAGCCAAAAATCCCAAAAAAAAGGCTATATAGTAAGGCAAAAATAGCCGTCCAAAATAAGGCTAGTGTTACACAGTTATGTAGTGCTTTGTTATTCTTTTCGCCTTTTGCTTTGCCTACGAGTACTTCGGCGGCATTGGCAATACCATCTAAAGCAAACGAAATGAATAATAAAAAATTCAGTAATATCGCATTGGCTGCTACCACATTATCGCCCAACCTTGCGCCTTGAAAAGTAATAAAAATAAAGCATATTTCTAAACAAATAGTGCGAATTAAAATATCGCGGTTAAGAGCAAAATAATGTCTTAATTCATTACGATTGAGTATTTCTTTCAATAAATGCTTGGTATTATCAAATAGTTTAGTGGCTGTTTTTTTATGTTGTTTAAATACAAGTAATAGTCCTGTAAAAAAAGCACTATAGTCAGCACATAAGCTGGCGTAAGCAACACCACTTACTTGCCACTGAAAGCCTAATACAAATAATAAGTCTAAGCTTAAATTAATTAAATTGGTGGCTATTAATAACCACATCACTGTTTTTGCTTGATGATTGCCTAATAACCACCCCAAAATAACTAAATTAGCCAATGCGGCAGGCAAACTCCATAGACGAATTTCACTGTATTGGCGTGCGTAAAACTGTACTTGTTCACTACCGCCAGCAAGCGTTAGGCTTATGTTGATATAACTCTCTTTAAATAGCACTATAACAATGCCTAACGTCATGGCAACAAATAAGCCGCGTAATAATATAAATAAATTTTGTTGCTCATTGTTACTACCATAAGCTTGCGCGGTTAGTCCTGTGGTTGCCATGCGTAAAAAACCACATAACCAAGTGATCGCAGTTATCATCATGGCACCCACGGCGGTTGCGCCTAAATAATAAGCATGAGGTAAATGACCAATGACCGCAGTATCAACCAAGCCTAATAAAGGCGTGGTTATATTAGATAAAATCATGGGTATGGCGAGGGCGAATAAACGTTGATGGTCTTTTTTTGATTGAAAAGTAAAAATATCAGTTCCTAGTGTCTTTTATAAAGCTATACAGATATAAAGCTATACAGGTGGCTCAAAAATTCTTTTTTAAATTTTGTTTCGCTGGGTATTGAAGTGGCATACTTAATTTTGCACCCACTTAGAGGTGTTATTATACGCCTCATAATAACTTAGGTGACACAATGACAAAACCCCAAAAAGCAAGTTTTAGTGCTTATTTAGATTAGAAACTGCACGATTGGTCATTGATGAAGGAAGAGCATTAAAAGACGTATCAAACTTAATGAACGTAGAATATTCGACCCTTGGTAAATGGGTAAACAGAATAGTACTCAATATTTTGGTCAAAATATTTATAATGCCATTTCTATTGTAAGTCAGTAATCTGAATAGTGATATCAGAATCGAAATTGTTTTATTAATTTTTATAGTTTGTTTTTTTTCTAACAAATAAAAAAAGCTTAATAAATTCAATAGAGTTAGAGCTATAAAATGGCTGAGTGGCTAATTTTTAATGGGCTACAAGGAATTGGGTTGAATAAAAATTAATTGCATTCAAGGTGTTAAAAATCGAACAAATAAAGCTTGTTATTTGTTCGGTTTGGTAAAGGGAAGAGGATAAATATTTACGGATGAAAAATATTATTGATATGTTGAGTAAAGTCATCGGCATTCATAAAGCCTGTAACTCTATTTTGGCTTAGTTCATTACCATTAAGATCAAAAAACAAAATAGAAGGCAAACCAAAAATATTAAAATGTGACATGATTTCACGCCCGCTGGCAGAACCAGTATCAGTTAAATCAATTTGAATTAATTGAGTGTTAGCAAGTGCTAACTTTACGTTTGGTTTATTAAATGTGTAGTGTTCAAATTCTTTACAAGCAACACACCAGTCGGCGTATAAGTCAACCATAACCGTTTTTCCTTGCTGGTTAGCTATTTTTACCGCTTGGGTTAATTCCGCTAAATTTTTAACTTTAATGAAATTATTTTGTGTTGTTACATTCGTTAATGTTTGTGACTCTGCGGATGGTACTGTAGCTACAGAGGGAAATATTAATTGATACGCTAAATTGGCACCAAAAAATAAGGCTATAAAGATAATTAATGAGCGAAAACCATACCAAAAACCTCTGACGCTATTATCAGTAGAATTTTGATTTACAACATAAAAATAACTAGCGCTGGTCAATAATAATATTATCCATAGCCATTGTGTTGCGACATCAGGAATAATGCGTGAAAGTAAAAATATGGGTACAGCTAATAACAATAATCCAAAAATGTTTTTAATAATATTCATCCAGTTACCTGCTTTAGGTAATAGTTTTCCGCCTGAACTTCCTAAAATTAATAATGGAATACCCATGCCTAAACTTAGGGCATATAAAGCTGATGCACCAAGGATAACATTGCCTGTTTGCGAGATATAAAGTAGTGCACCTGTTAATGGAGCCGTAGTACAAGGCGAAGCCACTAAACCTGAAATGACCCCCATCATTACAACCCCTGCAATGGAGCCACCTTTTTGTTTACCACTAATGTTATTAAGTTTATTTTGCCAGCTGCTTGGTAGTGCTAAATTAAATACACCAAACATTGAAAGCGCTAAAAAAACAAATAAAATACTTAAACCAATAAGTACCGCAGGCGCTTGAAATGCTGCCTGAAATTGCGCGCCAGCTAATGCCACTACAATACCTAAAATAGTATAAGTAATCGCCATACCTTGTACGTAGAAAAATGACAGCGTGAAGGCTTTTTTAGTGGTTAAACCATCACCTTGACCCACAATAATACCTGTTAAAATAGGGTACATTGGAAAAACACAAGGGG
>WGGB01000249.1 GCA_015491935.1 Alteromonadaceae bacterium | reverse complement strand
TAAGCCAAATATCAGTGTAGTTTTTAGTGATAAGGTATTAAATACATGACCGAAGCAACATTAGAGGTTAACAAAAAAGACAATGTCGATTTAGTACTCAAGCCCGTAAAGGTTGGCTTACCTTTAACGGAATCTGATATTAAAGATATCATTAAAGAATCACCATACACTGATTTATTTCTTGATGAAACAAGTTTAAAAAACGCTATTGCAGAACTCAATGACGTTTTAAAGCCATTACAAGCGAATAAATCAGGACGTGAAATTCGCTATCAAATTCTAGAGCGCAAAGACGCAACGCTCGAAATAAAAATAGACAAAGATGAAATGACAGCCATCGGCGAAATAACGACCGCCATGGGTGGGGATCATTTAACTGCTAAAGCTATTTTAAATGCCGCCCAAAGTGATGGCGTAAAAAAAGGATTTAGTAAAAAAGATCTTATTGAACTTGCTCAACTAGCAGCCAAAGCACCGCCTGGAATAACCGTTGAACACCCTATTGCCATAGGTAAAGACCCTATTGATGGCAAAGATGCCAAAATAAAACCTCTAGTACAAAGCGCTCAAGACAGAATTTTACGTCCTAAAGAACGCGAAGATGGTAGCGTTGACATGCGTGATTTTGGCGATATTGTGTGTGTAAAAATAGGCGAACCGTTAGCTAAAAAAATTCCTCTTACTGAAGGTATTAAAGGCTTTACAGTAACAGGTACACCACTAACACCAACGGCTGGTGATGACATAGAATTAAAACCAGGTGAAGGCAGTCGCTTAAGCGCTAAAAATGAAGGTATTTTAGTTTCTGAAAAAGTAGGTATGCCCAGATTTACTGAAAATAGTGTCGAAGTTGATGATGTTTATACGATAAAAAATGTTAATGTTGCTTCTGGTAATATTACTTTTGAAGGTTCTGTCATTATCGAAGGTGATGTTAATGAAGGCATGAAAGTTATTGCCTCGGGTGATATTACTATAGGTGGTTTTGTAGAATCAGCATTATTAGATTCAGGTGGTGACATTACCATTTCGGGCGGTATTATTGGCCGTAAACATGATGTAGAAGATATGTCGGTGACTGATTGTAATATGAGTGTCAATATTAATGCTAAAGGTCACGTTTATGCTAAATATTGCCAGTATGCCAACATATACTGTACTGGTGATTTGCGTATTGAAAATCAATTAATGCATAGTTTACTTGATATTGACGGTCGCCTTTGGGTTGGTACTGAAGAAAAAGCAGATGGTAGGTTTATTGGCGGTTTTACCAGCGTTAATAAATCAGTACACGCAGGTATTGTGGGTGCAACCGCAGGTAGTAAAACCATTGTAAAATTTGAAAAACGTCTTTTTATTTTTAAAGAACAAATTACTGAAGTTGACGAACGTGTAAAAGCAGAAAAGAAAACCAGTAATGAGTTACAAACCGCACTCGATAAAATGAGAAAACTACCAAAAGCCAAACAAGATCAAGCATTAATGACTAAAATTTATAATGCTTATAAATCTCATAATCAAGAATTAGCACAAGCACTTGAAGAAAAACAACAAGTTGAAGAAGCAATGCAACGCTACATGAATAGTGTTTTTATTGAGGCTAACGAAAAGCTTTATCAAGATGTTGAGCTTCATGTCGGTGAGTTTAAAGACAAAACAAAAAGAGAATATGGGCCAAGTAAAATGATTTACAAAGATAGGAAAATCATTATTGATCCGATTGTTCACCCAAGCTAATAAGACTTCTGCAATTTAGAATTATACCCTCATGAAAAAAACAACATTTTCTGCTATTTTTTGCTGCTTAACTATTTCAACTTTTAGTAGTTTTAACGTAAATGCGGCTCACTGTGATGTAAACTTTAATTACGGTGTGGTCATTGACCCTAGTCATTTACGTATTATCGATCAAGGACAAACCTTAGTACAAATAAACAATGACCAACAATTATTTATTAAAGGTAGAGAAATAGCATTAACCCCAAAACAACAAAAAATATTAATCCAGTATGCACAAGGTATACGAACACAAGTACCTGAAATAGTTGCTATTGCAATAGAAGGGATAGACCTTGGGCTCAAAGCAGTAAATAAAATCATTGGTGGTTTAACGGGTGAAAACAGTGCCGCTCATCAAAAAATTCAAGAAAAATTTAATGAATTACAAAACCGTTTACGACTAAGGTTTAATCAAAGCGCTCAAAATTTTTATATTGCTCCACAAGACTTTGATGATTTTGATGAAATTATTGCAGGAGATCTCGAAGATGAAATTCAAGACATTGTTTCTGAGTCAATAGGAACAATTTTAAATGCTGTAGGTGATGCCATGGCAACCTCAGATAACGATGATATAGAACACCGCGTAGAAACCATAACAGAGCGTATTGAAAGCATTGCTGATAATATAGATATTGAAATAGAAAAACCTGCCGACAAACTTAATAATAAAACCTTACAGTTTTGTCAAAATCTTATTTTACTCAATGAAAAAGAAACATTAATGCAACAACTATTACCACAATTATCTCAATACGATCTTATTCAAACCTCAAAACAAACTAATACTCAAAAGCAATAAAAAGTAATAAAAGACAAAAAAAGCAGACTTTATGTCTGCTTTTTAACTATTTCATATATATCACCTAACTACATATTTGGATAATTAGGTCCACCACCACCTTCAGGTGTAACCCAAGTGATATTTTGACTCGGATCTTTTATATCACACGTTTTACAATGAATACAGTTTTGCGCATTGATCACAAACTTTTTACCCGCTTCAGTTTCTTGTATTTCATACACGCCAGCAGGACAATAACGCTGAGCTGGCTCATCATATTTTTCAAGATTAACCGTAAGAGGAATAGAAGGATCAGCTAATTTCAAATGACAAGGTTGATCTTCTTCGTGATTAGTATTTGATAAAAAGACTGAAGACAAACGATCAAAACTTAATTTATTATCAGGTTTAGCATAATTAATCACCATAGCATCTTTAGCTAATTCAAGTTGAGCATAGTCAAAGCGTTCATCTTTAAAATTAAAGGGTAATTTTCCACCAAAAAAGTTTTGATCAAGTGTGTTATAAGCACCGCCCCAAAACATACCAAACTTATGCATGGCAGGGCCAAAATTACGCGTGTTGTATAATTCATCATACAACCAAGAATCTTGATAACTTTGCGTATAACTCGTTAATTCTTTACCACCTTCATCACCACTAGATAAAGATGTAGCAATAGCCTCTGCAGCCAACATACCTGATTTCATTGCGGTATGATTACCTTTAATTTTAGCAAAGTTAATAGTACCCGCATCACAACCCACTAATAATGCGCCAGGCATAGTCATTTTAGGTAATGAATTAAAACCACCTTTCGCCATAGCACGTGCACCATAAGCAACACGTTTGCCACCTTCAAGGTACTGACTAATTTTAGGGTGATGTTTATAACGTTGAAATTCTTCAAATGGGCTTAAATGTGGATTGCTATAATTTAAGTCAACAATTAAACCAACAAATACTTGGTTATTTTCAGCATGATATAAATAACCACCACCGCCAGTATGTTTATCTAATGGCCACCCAGCACTATGTACCACTAAGCCTTCTTGGTGCTTAGCAGGGTCTATGTCCCAAATTTCTTTAAAACCTAAACCATAATGTTGCGGCGATTTATCAGCATCAAGATTAAATTTAGCAATTAACTCTTTACCCAAATGACCACGACAACCTTCAGCAAAAACCGTGTATTTTGCTTTTAATTCCATACCGGGCATAAATGAATCTTTAGGTTTACCATTTACATCTAACCCCATATCGCCAGTAATAATACCGCCAACACTGCCGTCTTCATTATAAATTATTTCTTGTGCGGCAAAACCCGGAAATATTTCAACGCCTAATTGCTCAGCCTGTTCAGCCAACCAGCGACATACATTGCCCATACTAACAATATAATTACCCTCGTTGTGCATGGTTTTAGGAACCCCAAAACTTGGTAATTTTATGCCACTGTTTTCGTTATTAAACAAATAAATATCATCGCCAATAACTGGCGTATTTAAGGGCGCGCCCTTTTCTTTCCAATCAGGAAATAACTCATTTAACGCCCGAGGTTCAAAAACAGCACCCGATAAAATATGCGCACCAACCTCAGAACCTTTTTCAACCACACAGACCATTAACTCTTGTTCTTTTTCTTGAGCTAATTGCATTAGTCGACAAGCCGTCGATAAGCCTGCAGGACCAGCACCAACGATCACTACATCAAACTCCATTGATTCGCGTTCCATGTTATTCCCCCTTAAATTTGATAATAAGCATAATTAAAACCTATCTGAGACATTAATTCAAACACTTGTTTGATTTTATCTGAAATTATAGTAATAATGTATAAGTTAAAGTTATTTTTCAGCTAATTCTTTTAGCTATTACTCGTTTTTTTGATTAAAAATAGCATTTTGTTGATAGAAATTAATTATACTCAACATTTAGTTCAAAATTTAGTTTAAATGAATAAAGTAAAGTTGACCTTTACGTAAACAATGAGTAGGATTTTGAGTTATTACTCAAATTATAAAGTTTAATATCAAAACTTTGGTAATGCGTTATAACTATCGTAACACGATAAATGAGCATTATCTTAACACAACAAGCACAACCCAATAGAGGCAATGATGAAAATATTAGTCCCAATAAAGCGCGTAATTGACTACAACGTCAAAGTTCGTGTTAAGCCAGATAATTCAAACGTTGATCTTGCCAACGTAAAAATGGCAATTAATCCCTTTTGTGAAATTGCAGTAGAAGAAGCTATTCGTTTAAAAGAAGCGGGTATTGCCAGTGAAGTTGTTGCCGTATCAATTGGCGACAAGTCTTGTCAAGAGCAACTACGTACCGCACTAGCTTTAGGTGCAGACAGAGCAATTCAAATTGAAACATCAGAAACATTAGATGCCCTAAATATTGCCAAACTATTACAAAAGATTGTTGAAGAAGAACAACCTAAATTAGTTATTTTAGGTAAACAATCAATTGATAGTGATAACAACCAAACAGGTCAAATGCTTGCCGCATTAACTAATATGCCACAAGGTACTTTTGCCTCAGAAGTAAAAGTAGATGGCGATAAAGTCAATGTTACTCGTGAAGTTGACGGAGGTTTACAAACGATTACATTAAGCCTTCCGGCTATTGTTACCACTGATTTGCGTTTAAATGAACCACGTTATGCTTCATTACCTAATATCATGAAAGCAAAACGTAAACCACTAGTGGTTAAATCTGCTGCTGATTTTGGCCTTGATTTAAGCCCACGCTCAACACTACTCAAAGTAACACCACCAGCAACGCGTCAAGCAGGTATTATTGTTGAAAGTATTGATGAATTAGTTGAAAAGTTAAAAAATGAAGCGAAGGTGATCTCATGAGCGTTTTAGTCTATGCCGAACACGATAATCAAAATTTAAAAGCTGAAACCTTAAAGACTGTAGCCGCAGCACAAAAAATGGGTGGTGATATCACTATTTTAGTCGCTGGTCACAACTGTCAAGCCGTTGCTGAGCAAGCAGCTAAAGTCAATGGTGTTAGCAAAGTTTTAGTCGCTGACAATGCCGCTTATGAACATCAACTAGCCGAAAATGTTAGTTTACTCGTCACAGAATTAGCCAATGACTATGATCATATTGTTGCAACTGCGCTAACAACAGGCAAAAACTTTATGCCTCGTGTAGCAGCGTTATTAGATGTAGCACAAATTTCTGACATTATTGATGTTGAAAGTGAAGATACATTTGTTCGTCCAATTTATGCTGGTAATGCTATTGCTACAGTTAAAAGCTTAGATGCTAAAAAAGTGATTACTGTACGTACCACTGGCTTTGATGCTGTCGCAACCGATGGTAATGCTGAAATTGTTAATATAGATATTGTAAAAGACGCAGGTACGTCAAGCTATGTTAGTGAAGAATTAACCGTTTCTGAACGTCCTGATTTAGGCGCAGCCAGTGTGGTAATTTCAGGTGGTCGTGGTATGCAAAATGGTGACAACTTTAAGTTACTTGAAGGCATTGCAGATAAACTAGGTGCTGCTATTGGCGCATCGCGTGCTGCGGTTGATGCGGGTTTTGTTCCTAATGATATGCAAGTAGGTCAAACAGGTAAAATTGTTGCGCCTGATTTATATATTGCCGTTGGTATTAGCGGTGCAATTCAACATTTAGCGGGTATGAAAGACTCTAAAGTCATAGTGGCGATTAACAAAGATCCTGAAGCGCCTATTTTTCAAGTAGCCGATTACGGCATTGTTGCTGACTTATTTGAAGCCTTACCAGAACTAGAAGCTAAGTTATAATTTTTATTAATGACATTTAGCGCGTATAATAAAGCCACTTTTGAGTGGCTTTATTTATTTTAAACAAAAAGTTTATAAAATACCTATGAAAAATTCATTTTCTAGTCTTAGTGATCTTGCTGGAGCCTTTGGTAAATCACTTGAGCAAACAACGCAAAATAGCAAAACTGATGATTCATTAGTTTATTCCACCGAAAGTGGTCGTATTAAGCAACAAAAACAAATTAAAGTTACAGCAAGTGATGGTTTTGCTAAAGTTCGTCGAGAAACAAAAGGCCGTAAAGGTAAAGGTGTTATTGTCATTTCAGGTTTGGGATTATCGGTAGCTGAATTAAAAAAAACAGCAAGTAAATTAAAAAAAATCTGTGGTAGTGGTGGTAGTGTTGTTGGTGAAACTATTGAAATTCAAGGTGACAAACGTGATTTAATAAAAACTGAGCTTGAAAAGCAAGGTTTTAAAATTAAATTTATTGGTGGCTAGTTAATTAGGAAATAATACTATGGCAAAGAAATCAGCAGTAGAAAAGTTACTTGAAGAACACCAACAACTTATCCATAGCGAAAATATGAAGGTAATATCTCATGTACAGCGCAAAGATCAAGATGATGATGAATGGACGATCAATACTATTATGTTAGAAAATATTGATGTACCTTTTAAATATAAACGTAAAAAACACTATAAATCATTGCAAGATCAACGAGTAAATATTACTTATTATCCTGATCAAGAAACTATTGCAGGATTTGATATGGAAATCATGAAAATTGTCCGTCTAAAAATAACTTAACACGGCTTACTTATAACTAAAAAATCAAAATAGGCAAACAACTATACAAAAGGTGACTTAAAAAGCACTTTTCAACTTCTTTTTTGTTTGTTTTACAATCATTCCTTGACTAATTCTCATTCATCTCTCATAAATAGTATATCAGAATAACAATAATTCAATTGAGGATAATAGGAGAAAACTATGGTACTAAATCATATTTGGGGATTATACGCGCATCCGAAAGAAGAATGGCAATCTATTGAAAAACGTCATGAAAGTGGTTTATATAGCCTAATTCATATCATGACAATCGCACTTATCCCTGCAATATGTGGTTATTATGCTGCTGCACACATTGGTTGGAGTATAGGATCGGGTGAAGTGATCATGTTAACTAAAGATAGTGCAATAATGTTAGCTGTTGCTATGTATGTTGCGTTGATCGTTGGCGTATTTGCCTTAGCTTATTTAATTCATTGGATGGCGATCACGTTTGATTCGGCTCCTAGTTTTACACAATCATTAGAGCTTGCCGCTTATGCCTCTACCCCCCTATTAATGGTTGGCGTAACTGCATTATTTCCTATACTTTGGTTTGTGGTTTTAGCTAGCTTAGGTGCAATATGCTATTCAGTATATTTATTATATTCAGGTGTACCTATTATGATGAACATCCCAGAGGAAAAAGGTTTTATTTATGCTAGCTCTGTCGTTACTTGTGGTCTTATTTTAATGGTTGGTCTTTTAGCTGCAACAGCAATGATGTGGACATCAGGTTTTGGTCCCGAGTATTTGTAAAAACACTTATAAACCAATTAGAAGTAGTATTATACCAAGTTGACTAAGCAATATTTAAAAACAATATTTAAAGACAATAAAAAAGGCGCTATACAGCGCCTTTATTATTTATAAATATCAGGCTCAACTATAATGAATATTCATTATGAATATTCATTATGAATATCAATATTAGAGTCCGCATTAGCATCAGATGTTTCTTTCGTTTTATCATTACGCTGTGCATCAAGTGCTTCTAAATAATTTTGATCAATATCATTAGTAATATATACACCATCAAATACTGAAGTTTCAAAACGTTTAATTTCACTATTTGTACTACCAACTGCGGCAACTAAGTCTTCAATGGTTTGAAAAATTAATTTATCTGCACCAATCAACTCGCAAATATCTTCATTCTCACGACCATGAGCAATAAGTTCGTTAGCACTTGGCATATCAATACCATAAACATTAGGAAAGCGTATTTCGGGTGATGCTGAGGCAAAGTAAACTTTTTTAGCACCTGCTTGACGAGCCATATCAATAATTTGCTCAGAAGTTGTACCGCGAACAATAGAATCGTCGACTAAAAGCACATTTTTACCAACAAACTCGGCCTTAATTGCATTTAATTTTTGACGTACCGATTTTTTACGTTGCTCTTGCCCTGGCATAATAAAAGTACGACCAATGTAACGATTTTTTACAAAACCTTGGCGAAAAGGTAAATTTAAATTCAACGCTATTTGCAATGCTGTATCACAAGAGGTTTCTGGAATAGGAATAACAACATCAATAGTTAAATCATCCCATTCTTTTGCTATTTTTTCCCCTAATTTTTTCCCCATTTCAACACGAGAAGCATAAACAGAAATTTTATCAATGCTAGAGTCAGGACGGGCAAAATAAACATATTCAAAAATACAAGGGCTAAAACTAGGATTATCAGCACATTGACGGCTAAATAATTGTCCATCTTCACTAAAGAAAATTGCTTCACCAGGTGCTACATCACGAACAAATTCAAAATCACACGCATCTAATGCTACCGATTCTGAAGCCACCATATATTCAACTCCAGTGGCTGTTTTTCGTTTACCAAACACCATGGGACGAATACCGTTAGGATCACGAAAAGCTAACATACCGTGACCAATAATTAACGCGACAGTTGCATATGCTCCACGTACACGTTGATGCACTTTTTCCATAGCATCAAAAATATTATCGGGAGATAAGCTTAAACCATCTGTCTCTTGCAATTCATAAGCTAAAATATTTAATAATAATTCTGAATCAGAGGTAGTATTTACATGGCGACGCGCCGTAGTAAATAACCATGTTCGTAACTCATCAGCATTAGTTAAATTACCATTATGAGCTAATGACAAGCCAAAAGGTGAGTTGGCATAAAAAGGCTGTGCTTCCGATGAACTAGAAGAACCAGCCGTTGGGTAACGAATATGACCAATACCTATATTGCCCTGTAAACGTAACATATGACGAGTGTGAAACACATCTTTTACTAAGCCATTCGCTTTACGTAAGCGAAATTTATTGTCTTGAATAGTTACAATACCCGCAGCATCTTGACCACGATGTTGTAACACAGTTAAACCATCGTACAATAACTGACTTACCGCTGATTGACCAACAATGCCAACAATTCCACACATGTATTTATTCTCCGATTATGACTCTTTAAATTAAATATAGATTTATTTGTTCAAAAAACTGGACGAATGTTTTAAATATTCAAAAAACCATTCAACAATAATAGAAAACTCAGGAATTAATATTGATGTTTTCCACCAGTCACTATTGGCTGCGGGTGTAAAAGCATCTAAAAAGAATAATAGTGCACTCACCACTAGTACCCCCCTTAATGCACCAAATGCAAGACCAATAACCCGATCTGTTCCTGATAAGCCTGTATTAGAAACTAATTGAGCAATTAAATAATTGATCATGGCGCCGAGTATTAATGTGGTAATAAAAAGAATGGCAATAGCGGCAGCATTACGCAAGAAAGGTTCAGAAATATTCGTGAGTAAACTAGCAAGGTTTTCGTAAAAGGTACTGGCAACAAAAAAGGCACCGATCCAAATAACCAAAGAGACGGCTTCTTTAACAAAACCACGGATCAAACTAATTAATGTTGATACACCAATAATTGCCAAAATAGCATAATCTATCCAAATCATAGAACTCATGGTACTAAAAAACCCCGAATTGACTCACCGTTTAATGGCGCGCATTCTACCAGAACCCTAGATAGATAACTATTTTTTTTGCAAACTAGCGCTAACACATTGAAATGATTGAATTAAATAAAAACAAAAAAGACTGTTTAAAAAACAGCCTTTTTATTACTAAAAATGAGTTAAGTTAATTAGTTTAAACTAAACTATTTTAAGCTAATCGTGGTATGCACATCAGAACCATCTTGATGGTCGGGTTCAAACCAACGAGCAGTAACACTCTTTGTTTGTGTCCAAAAACGTACCACTTGGCTTCCATTAGGGCCTAAATCACCTAATTTTGAAGCACGCGACCCCGTAAAGCTAAAAAAGGCGACTGGTACAGGAATTGGCACATTAATACCAATTTGACCAACATCAATATCATTTTCAAATTTACGCGCATTCCAGCCTGATGAAGTAAATAATGAAGTACCATTACCATTTGGATTAGCATTAATTATATCAATCGCTTCTTCTAAAGTTTCAGCTTCTAGCACACATAATGCAGGACCAAAAATTTCTTGAGTATAAATGTCCATATCAGTTTTAACATTACTAAACATAGTAGGACCAACAAAGTTACCCTTAGGATAACCTTCAACTTCACATTGGCGACCATCCACTAATAACGTCGCGCCCTGCTCTACCCCTGAGTCTAATAATTTTATAATCCGCGCTTTAGCTTGCGGTGAAACAACAGGCCCTAAATCAGCGTCACGTTGCGTACCTGGCCCTACTTTCATTAATTTAGCGCGTTCGACTATTTCAGGTAACCAATTACGAGCTTCGCCCACTAAAATGGTTACAGGGTTTGCCATGCAACGCTGACCAGCAGCGCCAAAAGCTGAACCTAATAAATCATTAATCGCTCTGTCTTTATTAGCGTCAGGCATAATAACCATGTGATTTTTAGCGCCCATCATACATTGTGCACGTTTACCATGTTTAGCCGCATGATTATAAATATGAGTACCTACAGGAGTAGAACCAATAAACGAAACAGCTTTTACTTCATCAGCTTCAATTAATTGATTAACGACATCAGCCCCACCATGAACAACATTTAAAACACCAGCAGGTACCCCTGCTTCAAGTGCTAACTCAACCATACGAATAGTTGATGATGGATCTTGCTCTGATGGTTTTAATACAAACGTATTACCACAAGCAATGGCAGGCGGAAACATAAAAGCGGCAAGCATCAAGGGAAAATTAAAAGCAGTAATACCAACGCCGACGCCTAATGGTTTATTAAGTGTATAAACATCAACACCCGTTGCGGCATTATTGGCCATTTCACCCATTTGTAAACGAGTAATCGCACACGCATTTTCTATTGCTTCTAATGCTCGCCCTACTTCACCCTCTGCATCAGGTAAAGTTTTACCATGCTCTAATGTAACCAATTCAGCTAACTCTAACGTATGTTCACGAATCAACTGCTGTAAATTAAACATAATACGCATACGGTTAGTGATAGACACTTTAGACCATTTCTTAAAGGCTTTTTGTGCTGAAGCAACGGCGGCTGCAACTTCTTCTTTCGTAGCCATAGGTACACGCGCAACCACTTCTTGTGTGGCTGGATTTAAGACATCTAACCACTGCTCTGATTTTGATTGTACTTTTTTACCATCAATAATTAATGGAATTTCACGAATACTCATATTTTCACCCTGTTACTTATTGTTGCTTAATTAAACGTAATTTTTATACCAACAAAGATAGGCTTAGTTTAAGCTAACAACAATAGACATAAATGCAACATACATTGCATTTATGCAAGACAGTAAAGAATAAAAATGTTAATTTAATAAAATGAATTGGGATGATATTAAAATTTTTTTAGAAGTCGCACGTAGTGAACGTTTATCTGAGGCGGCAAAACGGTTAAATATTGATGCATCAACTATTTCTCGACGTTTACATAAGCTTGAAGAAAATGTTGCCTGTAAATTATTTGAACGCACTATCGACGGCCACATTTTAACGCCTGAAGGTGAGCGTTTATTACGCTCCGCGTGTAAAATGGAACAAGATGCTTATAACGCACTCAATGATATAAAAAATAGGAATAAACCTAACGCAGGCTTAGTACGCATTGGTGTAACAGAAGCATTTGGCAATTTTTTTATCGCCCGTAATTTAAGCGAATTACAACAAAATTTTCCCGATATTAAAATTGATATATTACAGTTTTCGCGTTTTGTAAAAATTAGCCGTAATGAAGCAGATATTGCCATTGCCGTGGAAAAGCCGAAAAGTACTTCAATGATCGTAGCAAAGCTATGCGATTATAAGTTACAGCTTTATGCTCACCCCAATTATCTTAAAAAATTAGCCCAGCCTTTAACACTGAATAATTTAAATCAACAACAGTGGGTAAGTTATGTCGATAATTTATTATTTACCGAACAGCTAGACTATTTAAAAGACATTACCCATAAAGTTATTCCTCATTTTCGTAGCACCAGCGTTGTTAGCCAATTCAGTGCAATAAAATCAGGTTTAGGCATAGGAATACTACCTTGTTTTCTTGCCGATACCGACAACACTTTAGTTAAATTATTTAGTGCTGACATCAACATTATTCGTAGTTTTTACTTAGTCACACATCCTGAAAGCAAACGCTTATCACAGGTAGCAACCGTGTGGGAATATTTAAAAATGTTAGTACAAAAACAATCAGAATTATTAATACCTACTGATACTTACAAATAAAAAAGCCCACAACTAAATAAGCTTATGGGCAGCGAGTATTATTCGGCTATTTATCCAAACGAGTTGAATTAATTAATCTTTATCTAAGCGCTCAATACCTAATGCTTTTAATACATATTTTTCAAAAACAGGTTCACTATTTCCTGTTCTCATCTTGCGCATAAAATATTTTTCAAAGGCTATTTTAGCATAATGAACCCATTTTCCTTGCTTAAACCAAGCAACATTACGCGGTGGAATTTGTGGCATAGCAACAAAAGCAGCCCCTGTATCTCCCATATCGGCTAAACAAATAGCATGGTAAGTTCCTTTAGCTGTAGGTTCTTTGCCATCTAAACAAGCCTTTATATTATGAGCTATAGCAGTCATCATGGTTTCGATCATATAACCTGTTTTTGGTGTACCTGTCGGTACAGGAGTAACTTCTACGGGTGGTAATGCCACACAAACGCCGCCAGAAAAAATATTAGGATATTTAGGCGATCTTTGTTGTTCATCAGTAATAACAAAACCTTTCGGATTACAAAGCCCTTCCACATTAGCAACCGCATCAACTCCAGCAAAAGGAGGAATAAGCATCGAATGGTTAAACTCTAGTTCATGTTCAAATTCAACTTCACCCTTACGATTTAATTCACTGACAAACATTTTACCATCTTCAACTTTGTCAACTCGTGCATTACAAATCCACTTTATATCTTTTTGGCGCAATTCCGACTCTAACATTGATTTAGAATCACCTACACCGCCTAAACCTAAATGGCCAATATAAGGTTCTGAGGTAACAAAAGTCATCGGTACTTTATTGCGTATTTTTTCATCTTTTAATGCTTTATCAAGAATAAAAGCATATTCATAAGCAGGACCAAAACAACTTGCTCCCTGAAAGGAGCCAACGACAACGGGGCCTGGATTTTCAACTAACTTCTCATAATCTTCATAACTTTTAATGGCATGATCTAAAGTGCAAACAGATTGAGTATAACCTTCAGGCCCTGCACCTGGAATATTTCCAAAAGCCAATTTTGGCCCAGTAGCAATGATTAAATAATCGTAATTAACGGTTTGTCCATCATTTAAAACAAGTTGATTATCATCAGCTTTTATTTCGGTAACACGCGCACAAATAAAACCAATTTTTCGTTTGTTTAAATATTTTTCAATAGGAATACAGACGGCTGCAGGCTCTCGCCATCCTACTGCTATCCAAGGGTTAGAGGGTACAAACCTAAATTCAGGGTTTTCATTAATAACCACCACTTCATGCTCTTTACCTAACATTTCTTTGGTTTCATAAGCTGCTGGCATACCACCTGTGCCAGCCCCCATAACGACGATCTTCGCCATAATTTATTCCTTATTATTTACTATTAGTTATTGTTATCACTACAAACCATTATTGAGTGTAGTTGAAATATACAAAATATTGTAATTTATTTAATATAAACAATTGATAAAGTTATTATATGTGAATACAAATAATAACGAATATTCTTTCTACTCATAATAATTATACAAATTTTATACCAATAAAAAAATAAACAACAAAATCAATAAAATAATAATAAAACACTTAAAAGTTACTAGAAAAAACATATTAGCTGTGTCATATTTGACAAATAAAACAATAATAAATACAAAAAATGGCGCACCATGAATATATCAATGATCCAATCAATTATTAATGCCGTTGAAAAACCCGCAATATTTATTGATCATAACTATGTTATTAAAGCAATCAACCAAGCTTATACTGAGCATTATCACAGCCAAGTTAAAATAGGAAAAAGTCATTGCTATCAAATATCACATAATGCAGATAGCCCTTGTGATCAACATGGTGAAGATTGCCCTTTAATTAGTTGCAAAGCAGACAACAAAAATCACCGAGTTTTACATATTCATAAAAACGGTCAAAAAAAAGAATATTGCGATATTTTAATGCGTCCTGTCATAAATGATGACGGTATAACCATAGGCTTTTTAGAAATACTCGACAAAGTTAGTTACGCCAGCCATAACTCAAAAAATGATAAGCTGATCGGTATTTCCCCCCTTTTTAAGCAAATGTTAGAAATGATCAATCGTTGTGCCAATAGTGATATTAGCGTGCTACTACACGGTGAAACGGGTACTGGTAAAGAGCTGGTTGCCAATGCAATTCATCAAGCAAGCCCCCGTAAAGATAGACCTTTTATCGTGGTTGAATGTACAGGATTAACTGATAACTTATTCGAAAGTGAATTATTTGGTCATGAAAAAGGGGCTTTTACAGGAGCAACTAGCAGTAAAAAAGGGTTGATTGACTTAGCTCATGGCGGGACTTTATTTTTAGATGAAGTCGGTGATATTCCATTAAATTTGCAAGTTAAACTATTACGCTTACTTGAAACAGGTAGTTACCGTCCCGTTGGTGGTATGGAAGTAAAATATGCTGATTTTCGTTTAATTTGCGCCAGCCATAAAAATTTAACAAATATGGTGAAAGAGCAAACATTTAGACAAGACTTATATTACCGTTTAGCCGCTTTTCCTTTATATCTACCTTCGTTAACTCAACGAAAAGATGATATTCCCTTGTTAGCCAAACACTATTTAAAACAAGCGTCTCTTGAACAAAAAACGTTTAGTTCAGCAGCACTTACAACCTTAATGCTGTATCCTTTTCCGGGTAACATTCGTGAACTTAAAAATATTATTGAACGAGCAATATTAATGAGTGATGATGATATTATTGATATTAATAGTTTAGGGTTAAACTATGAATTTCCCAATAATAACCCACTAAGTATTGATAAAAAAGCGAATACCCTAACACTTTCACAATTAGAGCAGTATTATCTACGCCTTGTTTGTCAAAACAATCAAAACAAAAACATACAAGAAATCGCTGATTTACTTGGGGTAAGCAAACGAACTTTTTATCGAAAATTACAGCAGCATCACATAAATCATTAACCTTAATAATTATGTTCAAAGTGGTTAAGTGCCAATAAAATCCTCTAAAGCAGCTACGGCTTGGGCATTGGCACTATTACGCTGACACACACTTTGCTGATACCGATAATTAAACACATCAAACCATAAATCTAAGAGTTGAGCATTATATTCTTCACCACTTATCGCTAATACCCTTGCGGCAACTTCTGCAGAGGCTAATTGATTATTAACCACAGCTTTGCGAATTTGATAACGTGAAATAATATTTTCATCATTATTTTGAATTGTTGTAACCTTATCAGGGTTAAAAGAAAACATAGGAAAACTAGCTAAATAAGGGCTTTTTCTAAACATTTTTTTAGCTTCGCGCCAACTACCATCAAGCATAATAAATAAAGGTTTTTTATTATTTAATGTTGGTAATGTATCTTGAAATACTTGCTGTGTATCATTGGCATATTGACTAGGAAAAACCACAAAAGGTTGCCACTGCGGATCTTTTAATAAAGAGATTAAGTCATTATCAACTTCGGTACGTGCCCATAAAAAAGCATAGGTATCAGGGATTATATCGGCAATTAAACGCCCCGTATTACTGGGTTTTAGCACTTCAGTATCATACATCAATAAAACAAAGCCAACGTTACTCGTCGTTGTTGGTTTAAGTGCACAAATACAGTTTGTTAATGCTACGCGGCATTGCTCACAACGCTTCACTCTAAAACCTCGTGCTTTAAACGTAGTAGTGCTAATACTTTTACGATATTGATAAAGGCGTTGTACGGCATTCATAAAGTAATAAAGCTCTTTCTTATCATTAGAATTTAAAATAAAAACAGGTTTGATATTGCTATCAAACCTGTTTAAAACAATGAATCAAATTGATATTAATTAAAAATAGCTTTCATTATCCAGTAAAATATAATTGATAAACCAGCACCAATGGGTAAAGTTATAACCCAAGAGATAACAATATTACGTACAACACCTAAATTAATTGCTGCAATACCACGCGCCATACCGACACCTAACACAGCTCCCACTAATGTTTGCGTTGTAGAAATAGGTAGACCAGTACCAGAAGCAATAACAACAGTCGTTGCTGCTGCTAATTCAGCGGCAAAACCACGACTAGGTGTTAAATGAGTAATACCTTGGCCTATTGTCGCTATAACTTTTTTACCAAATATAGCTAAACCTAACACAATACCAATACCACCTAATGGCAATATCCACCAAACCAAAGCTGCTTTAGAACCAATTTCACCATGATTAGAGATAATACTAACCACCGCCGCTAATGGACCAATTGCATTAGCAACATCATTAGAACCATGAGCAAATGCCATTGCACAGGCAGTCACCACCATTAATATGGCAAACACTTTCTCTACATTAGCATAATGTGTCTTTTTATCTGTTGTTGCATCAAATTGAATACGATTAACAAATATTTTACCGATAATTGCAACTAATAGGCCAATAGCAATTGCATAATAAAAACCTTCAGCATTCTCAACGTGTAGCCCAATATGTTTTAAGCCTTTTTTAATAGTAACAAGCGATAAGACAAATCCCGCTAAAAACATATATAACGGCACCCAACGACGCGCTTGTTTTACTGGGTCGTCATGATCAAAAATTAATTTTTGGGCGCTATTAAATATAATAAAAGCAATAACCCCTGAAATTAAAGGTGTTATAATCCAACTCCCAACAATACCAAGCACTTTACCCCATACAACCGCATCAGGGCTAACACCAATAGCAGCGAAACCAATAATAGCACCAACAATTGAATGCGTAGTAGAAACAGGCCAGCCTAAGGCTGAAGCCACTAACAACCAAGTTGCAGCAGCTAGCAAGGCAGAAATCATCCCAAAGACTAATAATTCGGGGGTATTAACAAAATAACTTGAATCTATAATGCCTTTACGTATAGTCGATGTAACTTCACCACCGGCTAAATAAGCACCTGCAAATTCAAAAATCATCGCGATTATAATCGCTTGTTTAATGGTTAACGCTTTTGAACCAACAGAGGTCCCCATTGCATTAGCAACATCGTTAGCACCAATGCCCCACGCCATAAAAAAACCAACGCCGGCAGCGAGTAATACTAAAATAGTACCATATGAAGTTAAAATTTCCATCAATCAGCCCTCTTATCTTGCTAACAGTATTTCTAAACGTGCACCTACACGTTCAGCAAGATCGGCTAAGTCACCAACCCATTCTATAATTTGATATATAAACATTACGTCTACAGGATTAAGATCCTTCTCAATAGCTAATAAATCACGACGCAATACAATTTGCATCGAATCAGTATCATCTTCAATGATATCTAATTGATTAATCATTTTTTCAACTAATTGCACTTCTCTACCACGAAAGCCTGTTTCCAGTAAATCATCTAATTCGTTAATTGCATCTGCCGCTTTTACCGCCGCATCAATATTACGGTCAACATAAGCGGTAAAGTTTTCTTGTAAGCTGCTAGGAATAACTAATTTTCGCCCCAAAATGCGCCCTGCAATATCTTTTGTTCTATTGGCTATTTTATCTTGTTGCCTTAATAGTTCCAATAAATCTGCACGATTTACTGGCATAAATAAGCCACCCGGTAACTCTAAACGTAATTTGCGTTTTAAAGCATCGGCTTCTTGCTCTGCTTTAGAAATAGAAGCGCGAATTTTTGTCGCTTCATCCCAATTATTTTCAAAACAAGCAATAAAAAATGGAGTTAGTTGATTACAGCATTTAGTCACTAAACGCATATGTTGTTCTAACGGTTTAATTGGTGATTTTGCAAATACACCAAGAATTGAATTTCCAGCCATAATTATTATTCCCAGACTTTGTGAGTCTTTAGGTCAATTTTAATTTTCGCGCGGATATTACCCGATTTAAGCCGTCATGCAAATGCTTTTTACCGTGAATATCCCTACATTTTTAAGTTAGTATAACTAATATCAATAAATATCGAAGATTTTGTTACAAATTGTTTAATTGTTCTGCAGATAAATGCCGAGCAATTTTACCTTTAACATAATAAATAATATTTTCGCAGATATTTTGACAGCGATCACCAATGCGTTCTAATGCCCTTGCTGACCAAATAACCGTCATGATTTGTGGGATTGAACGCGGATCTTCCATCATATAAGTCATTAATTGGCGCATTAATGCTTCATAAGCGCGATCTATTTTTTCATCATTTTTATGGGTAATTAAAGCCGCTTCTACATCCATGCGCGCAAAAGCATCTAAGGTAGTTTGCAAAGTTGATAAAACATTACGCCCTAAGTGATCTAAATTAATCAGTAAATCTTGTTGATTACTAGAGAAACTCTCAAGCGCTACTTTCGCTATTTTTTCAGCATCATCACCAATACGTTCAAGATCTGCGACACTTTTACTAATTGACATAATTAAGCGCAAATCACCTGCCGCAGGCTGACGTTTAGCAATAATACGGGTGCATTCATCATCAATATCGACTTCATACTGGTTAATCGTATGGTCGGTATCAATCACTTTTTTTACTAATTTTTCATCATTATCATTAACCGCAGTTAAAGCATCGGTTAATTGTTGTTCGATCATGCCGCCCATTTGCATTACATGGTTAATGATCGCTTCGATATCTTCATTAAATTGCCCCGAAATATGGCGGCCTAAATTTAAGTTATCCATTTTATTCTCTTTTGATTATTCAAAATATTTACACTCTCGTGTAGTTTATCTTATGTTGTCTAGGCAAACATCACCTATAACAGCTTGTTAAACCGTATTGAAGTCGATAATTTATTAGCCATAACGACCTGTAATATAGTCTTCAGTTTTCTTTTTCGTTGGCGTAGTAAATAAAGTATTAGTATCACTATATTCAATGAGTTCGCCCATATACATAAAGGCGGTTTGATCACTAACTCGCGCCGCCTGTTGCATATTATGCGTTACAATGACCACGGTAAATTGTTTTTTCAAATCATTAATCAATTCTTCAATGGTTAACGTTGAAATAGGATCAAGTGCCGAAGTGGGTTCATCAAGTAGCAACACCTCTGGTTGAATAGCAATTGCACGCGCTATCACTAAACGTTGTTGCTGACCACCTGACAAACCGAGCGCACTTTCATGTAACCTGTCTTTTACTTCATTCCATAGTGCAGCACTTTTTAAAGCCGTTTCAGCAGCTTCATCTAAAGTACGACGATTTTTAACACCCACCAAACGTAAACCGTAAATAACATTTTCATAAATGCTTTTGGGAAAAGGATTAGGACGTTGAAAAACCATACCCACTTTACGACGTAACATCGCCACATCAACGTGTTTACCGTAAATATTTTCATCGTGTAGTAATATTTCACCGTCTATATGACAACTATCCACTAAATCATTCATGCGATTAATAGAGCGCAATAAGGTTGATTTACCACAACCACTAGGACCAATAAATGCAGTAACCTGCCCTTTAGGTATCAGCATTGAAATATCAAATAATGCTTGTTTTTCGCCATAGTGTAAATTTAAGTTTTGAATTTTTAACGCCACTTGCTCTGGTGTTAAATTCGCTAAATCGCGTATTTCTTGCTGACTAGCCAATGGTTTTGGTGTTACTGAAATCATAAAATTCTCTTATACTGTCTTTAACTTTGCTAAATATTTATTTTATAAAAAGCTCAATCTTATTAAGCCTTTATTACCGTAAGACTTAATGCTCTAACGCACGATATTTTTCACGTAATTTATTACGAATTGAAATCGCAGTCATATTCAAAGCTACGATAATAGTCACTAATAATAGTGCTGTTGCATAAACTAAAGGCCGAGCCGCTTCTACATTAGGACTTTGAAAACCAACATCATATATATGAAAGCCTAAATGCATAAACTTACGCTCTAAATGTAAATAAGGAAAATTGCCATCTAACGGAAGTGTGGGAGCCATTTTAACTACACCAACTAGCATTAACGGTGCAACCTCGCCTGCCGCTCGTGCTATTGCTAAAATAATACCGGTCATAATTGCAGGGCTGGCAATAGGCAAAATAATCCGCCATAAGGTTTCAATTTTAGTCGCACCGAGAGCAAGTGACCCATGTCGCATTGACGCAGGAATACGTGCTAACCCCTCTTCAGTTGATACAATAACCACAGGTAAAGTTAAAATAGCCAAAGTAATAGCAGACCATAAGACACCTGGCGTACCAAACGTTGGACTAGGTAATGTTTCAGGAAAAAATAATTCATCAATAGAACCACCTAACATATAAACAAAAAAACCTAAACCAAAAATACCATAAACAATAGACGGTACACCTGCCAAGTTAATTACCGCGATACGTAACATTTTTGTTAAACCATTATTACCAGCATATTCATGTAAATAAATAGCGGCAATAACGCCCATAGGAGACACAATAACGGTCATCAATAACACCATAAGTACAGTACCAAAAATAGCAGGAAAAACTCCACCTTCTGTATTAGCTTCACGAGGATCATCGCTAATAAAGTGACCTATTTTTTGTAAAAAAACACCTGTTTTTTCAAAGAGGTTGAGCTTATTGGCATAAGATACTGTTAATATATTTTCTAAATTTATAGTGACAACTTTACCATTCATCGCTCGTACTTCAATTTTATCGCGCGCCACTTGTTGTCGCATTGATGTTAATTTTTGTTCAAGCTGTTGATATTGAATTTTTAATGCTTCTATTTCAGCATCTATTTCATGCTTTATTTTTATGGTAAGTTGATGGTTAAGCTGATATTTTTTTTCTTTTAAACGTAAACGTTCTAATTGATAATTTATACTACCAATATCTGACTTTTGTAACTCTTCAATTTGTTGTTGAAAGTTATCTACACGATCGATAAGTTGTGGAAGTTGTGTGTTACTAACTGTTTCACCATCTAAAATAACTTTGGTAATAAAGCCATAAAAATTCCCATTAGTACGACGTTCTATTACCACAATATTTTTGGGCTCTGTTATTTTAGTAATTTGCGGCACTAATATCCAACGAAAATCTAAATTAACTAATTCTCGATTACCTGTTTTAACTAAGATACGTTCAACCTCAAGTGTATCAGGCGCAAACTTCAACTTAGTGTGAACAAGTTGCCCAACAGGAATAGATTCACGATCATATATCTCACCAATGACCGTATGGTTATGACCTTGTAAGTCGTTCACTTCAAATTGATAAATAGTTGCTGGCCAAAAATATGATAATCCTCGACTCGCAATTAACCATAATAAACCTAATACAGAAATTAAGCTTAAACTTACACCTGCGGCACTTAACCAAACCCACGGAGAACCTGACTGAAACCATTTTTTATAACTATTATTCATTGCTGTATTTTGCTCTTTATCTATGTCGCTATTCATTAACTGCGATGTTTTTAGTTTTATACTCTTTTTCATTGTATTCACCATTTTTTACAGTGAACTATATTTATCTCTAAGACGTTGACGAACAAACTCAGCCACCGTATTAAAAATAAACGTAAAGACAAATAATACAAAAGCAGCTAAGAATAATATTCTATAATGAGAACTTCCTACTTCTGACTCAGGCATTTCTACAGCGATATTAGCTGCTAAGGTACGCATACCTTCAAATATATTCCAATCCATAATAGGTGTATTGCCTGTAGCCATTAATACAATCATAGTTTCGCCCACTGCTCGCCCTAAGCCCATCATAATAGCTGAAAAAATCCCCGGACTTGCGGTTAATAACACTACTTTAGTTAAGGTTTGCCAAGGTGTAGCACCTAAAGCTAATGAGCCACTGGTTAAGTGTGAAGGAACGCTAAAAATAGCATCTTCTGACATAGAGAAAATGGTTGGAATAACCGCAAACCCCATTGCGATACCAACCACTAAAGCATTACGTTGATCAAAATTAATGCCTAAGTCGTTACTGATAAAACTACGCATATCACCACCAAAAAAGGCGGTTTCAATAATAGGTGATAAGTAAATAGCTAAATATCCTGCTAATAATAATACAGGTATTAATAATACAGGCGCTAAATTTTCAGGTAATTTAAGTTTGATTTCTTTAGGTAATTTATACCAAGCAAAGGCGGTTAAAAAAGTAGCTAATGGTAAAAATATCATCATTAAAAATAACGCGGGTAAATATTTTTCAACTAATGGTGCTAACCATAACCCTGCTAAAAAGCCTAATATAACCGTCGGTAAGGCTTCCATCATTTCAATGGTAGGTTTTACTTTTTTGCGCAATGCAGGTGTCATAAAATAGGCAGTATAAACAGCAGAAAACAACGCAATAGGCACTGCAAATATCATGGCATAAAGTGCCGCTTTTACCGTACCAAAAGCGATAGGAACTAATGAAAATTTTGCTTCAAAATCATCTGAACCTGATGTGGATTGCCAAATATAAGCGGGTGCTGGATAACTTTCATACCAAACTTCTTGCCACAAAGCGTGCCAAGTAACTTCAGGATGTTCATTTTTAACATTAAATAAAGTTAGTGTTATCTCACCCTTTTTACTTTCTTCACTAACCACAATGCCATCAGCCCGAGGCGCAAAGTCTATCGAAGTTATTTTATTATCACCCGTCGTTAATAAACCATCCCATAAATTTGCGTCACTCGTCGTATAAAGTAATGACATTTCACCCGAAGGGGTTAACGCAATGAAGCTACGTCGAAATCGCTCTGTTACTATTTTAGTGATGGCTTCGGTTTTACTAACCTTAAAACTACGAATATCTTTAAATAAACGTCCTTCAGGTGAGTTAACCTCAAACCATTGACTGACTAAACCTTTATCATTACCAATTAATAATGAACTGCCACCTGACAATAAAGCAACAGCTGTAATATTGTTTTTTGTACTTACGGGAGTAAAACGCTCTTTTAATGGCACGCTACCTTCATCATCAAGATTATAAACAAAAATATCATTACCGCTTTGTACAAAGGCGAGCATTAAATCGGGAGAGATTAAAATATTTTCAACCTGTTTTTGCGTAAACTCTATTTCTTGATAACTGGCTTCAAACTCACTGTCTTCGCTAAAATCATCTTCTGCTGTTAACGTCGTTTTTATTAAACGATGATCTTGCGTAAAAGCAACAAAAACTGCGTGTTCATCATCCATTGCCATACCCGCAGTAATAATAGCTTGATCTTGCTCATCTATTGGTAAAGCATTTTTGCCTACCGGGTAAGCAACACTTGGGGTCACGGTTCTTTTATCACCAACAAAGGACGAATTGAATTTAGCCGCAACAACAAATACTTGCCCTTTATCATCAAGCAGTATTTTACGTTTATTTGCACTATTACTTTGTGCATCAAACACTTTAGTTAAATGACTATTATCAGCAATAACTTTTTGAGATAATAATTGCTGACTTGTTGAGTTATTAGTATAAAAAGTAAAATTACCTAAACCATCTAGTTGATAAATAACTTCTTTTAACTCATCAACTCCACTAGATAATATTACACTTTTAGAATTTAGTTTTATAATAGTAGCAGGAGTAACCTTTGCTGGTTCAAAAATAGGTTTTATAACATACAACAAATACATAAAAATAAGTACAAGTGTAAATAGTACGCTTATCCCACCTAAGGTTATGCCCCAACGAGCCATTGAGTTTTTTAATTGTCGTGAACGATTAGATGCTAAAGTCACAGAAAAATACCAAGTATAAAATTAATAGCGCAAAGTATAAGACATATATATGACAGTTTTGTGACACAGTGAATTTATAGCTAAATAATAGGTTAGATACAGAGGAATTAGTATGGTTTGCAGCTCATCAGCAAGGCACCATGCGATAAAAACTAAGCCACTTCACCTTGATTGCATTTGTGACAGTTTTTATAATTTTCACTACTTTTAACAAATTTTCACTAAACTACATACCGTCTAAAGATAGTAGATTCTTTTGCGGACTGAAAGTCCTAGGGAGATCGCTGCTCGATAGACAGCCTTTCTCTGTAATCACTTCCTACCTTTTCTCAAACGATCAGTTTTTGAAAGAAAAACTCAATAATTATAATACTAACGAATAGATGGAGCATTATTTATTACACTTGTTCATCCTAATATTGTAAAAGCAACAGCTAGCTAAAGCTACTCATATAAAGATGAGGGGTTTAACCTTACGTTCAGTCTAATAAATCATTGGTACTTACTGTGAATAATACGCTTAAATGTTATTGTAATGAAAACATCAGCGGTTTTAGGTGAAATTAGGAATCAAGCACTAGAAGGTTTACAGCTAAGGTGAAAAAATACTTTTCGCGCTGTTTTTTTACTTTTAATAAAAATACACATTTAATGTGAACTTTTTATCATTTCCAAGATCAGATCAAAATAATAACGAAACAATTATTTTGGTGCTCACGTGGCTTCATTACTTAAAACAAAAAAACATCTAAATTTCAAAGCTCTTAGAAAGTCAATGGCCGCGTGTTTTTCTGCCATTGATGATCCCCGTCAACAAGGTAAATGCGAGTATAGTCAGCACGACATTTTGATGAGTGCTTTTGCCTGTATGTACTTTCAAGACCCCTCTTTATTGCACTTTCAAATACGTCTTGAGCAAAATCAACAACGTAATAACCTTAAAAACATTTTTAATGTTCAAAATATTCCAAGTAATAATCAACTTCGTGATGTATTGGATGAAATACCCAGTGAAGCACTAGCGCCTATCTTTAAAAATTTTCATGAAAAGTTGAGAAAACATAAGCATTTAGAAGATTATGCTATTTTGCCCAACGTGTTAATGTGCACTATTGATGGAACACAATATCATAGCTCGACCTCAGTGAGTTGTAGCTGTTGTTTAACCAAAGAGCATAAGGCGGGTGAAATAACGTATAGCCACAGTGTTTTACAAGGAGCCATTATGCATCCAGATAAAAAACAAGTTATTCCCGTGATGCCTGAAGCAATAAAAAATGAAGATGGTACAAAAAAGCAAGACTGTGAACTTAATGCCAGTAAACGTTCTATTGCTAATTTACGGGCAGCTCACCCAAGGCAGAAATTTATGATTTGTGGGGATGGATTAATGTCAAATCAACCCATGATTGAAGAAACAATGGCAGGTGATATGCACTATTTATTTGTTGCAAAGCCGGGCAATCATAAATATTTAGTGGAATGGCTTAGCGCTTATAACGAGTTACCCACGACTGAATTTACAGATGCTAAAGGAAACAGCCATATTTATACTTGGCAAAATGATGTTCCCCTTAATGGTAATGAAAAAACGATAAACGTGAATTGGTTTCAATATCAGTTTAAAAATAAACAAGGAAAAATCACCAAGACACACAGTTGGGTAACGGACATAGAAATAAATAAAAGCAATGTTATCGAGATGACTAAGGCTGGTCGCTGTAGATGGAAAATTGAAAATGAATGTTTTAATACGCTTAAAAACCAAGGCTACCATATAGAGCATAACTATGGGCATGGTAATAAAAACCTAAGCTACAATATGTACTTGCTCACGTTGCTTGCCTTTTATTTCCATCAAATATTTGAATTAACCGATGGGGTATATCAAGCTTGCCGCGTATCGTTTGGTTCAAAGTCTCATCTATGGGAAAACTTTAGAGCAACGATACGAATGTTAGTTGTGGATGATTGGGCACACTTAATGGATTTACTGCTTAACCCTGATAACTATGAGGTAACCGCTACGAAAAATTCTTAAAAAGATAAAG
>WGGB01000248.1 GCA_015491935.1 Alteromonadaceae bacterium | reverse complement strand
TAACATTAATAATAATGCCGCAAAAATAATAATGACAGGGCGCTTTAAGAGTTTTTCAAACATTATAATTCCTTATAACAACTATATTAATCAACAAACTTGATCAGTGAATTAATATCGGCATAAAGCAGTTCGTAAGCATTTTCAATCAGTACATTTTGACCATTTTTTAAATTAGCCGCAATCACTGGAACCTTGCCCTCATCTTTATGACCCACTTTAATTTGTATTGCTTGATAATGTTTGTCGGTTATTTTTACAATACACCATGATTTACCGTCTCTCCCTACGATGGCTGATTCAGGCAACCAGTAAACGGTTTGTTCAGGCTGTAAATTAAGCGCAGTTAACCATTGCTGTGGTTGTAAGTTTGCTTCACTATTATTAGCCCAAAATGATAAAATATACATTCCCGTTTTTGGATCAAACAGCGCGGCTTTCTGACTACTATATAATTGTACGTTATGTGCTAGTAACCCTTGTTTAGCGATTAATATTGCTTCGCCATGTTGCCATAATAATATTTTTTCTGCTGGTAGATAAGTATTGACATAAACTCGATTTAATTGCGCTAAAGTCAGTATATTTTCATTTTGATCATAACGATGACCTTGTTGTGCTATTTGCGAGAGAATTTTTCCAGCATAAGGAGAGCGCAATACACTCAGTTGTTCAGCAATATTGGCTAATGATCGCTTGGTTATTTTTTGCTTAGCTATTTCTTGCTTAGATAAAGCTTCTTTTAGCCATTTTTCAGTTACCGGGTTATTTAATGCCATAAGGTAATGGTTAAGTTTACTCCACGTTTCAAGGTGTAATTTTTTAGACGCATTAACATATTGCTCAGAAGTAAAAATATCTCGGTGTTGAATTAACCTTTTATCTAAAATCTTATGATAATAACTTAATTGCTGATGAGCTAAAGTTAGTTGTTTTAACGCTGCAACATAATCAGTAAGCAAACTCATCAGTTGAGCAGAGTCAAAACTCATTATCACTTGATTTTTTTTAATATTATCACCTCTATTTACGAAAATATTTTTCAGCTTTATCGAAAAAGGTAAGTTTATATTTTGTTGGTCATAAGCTTTTATATTAGCTAATGCTTGCAATGATGGTTGCCATACACCTTGGTGAATTTCCATAGTTTGATATTGAATTGATTTAGTTAACTTAATGTCTTGATAATCACTTGCTATAGTAATATTAGGACTCAATAACAATGATATAGCAGCAATATAGCCAACACGAAAACAGCAAAACAAAGCGATTACTTTTTTTAGTGCGTACATAATATATTTCCTCTTAAAGCAGGGATTAACGCGAGTAATTAACATTAAATTTAGGGATAGCATGGCTATCCCTGATTTATATAAATATAAGCCAAGTAAACCTAACTTAAAATGTTCCATTTACTTGAAGACCTAACTGCTGATTAAAAGCATAAGGAGTAATATTAATATTTTTATAAGGAGAGGTAAAAAAATAACTGCTTAATATGCCCACCGCCGCACCAGCAACTACATCACGAGTATAGTGCTCATTAGCATCAACACGACTATAACCAACAAAAGTTGCAGCAGCATAAGCTGGAATAGAATATTTCCAACCATATCTAAATTGAATAAATGAAGCCCCCATAAAGGCAACGCTAGTATGCCCTGACGGAAACGAGTCGCAACAGTTTCCATTAGGTCTTTGCTCATTAACAATATTTTTAATCGCTATGGTTGTTAAGCTAGTGGCAACTAATGCTTTAGCAAATTGAATACTGCCGGTGTAATCATCTTCTACGAGTAATGTGCTAGCGAAGCTAGCTAAAGGAACAGCTAGCTGTAAAACATCACCTGCAGTTTGTGTGGTACTTTTAGCTTCAACAGAGGTTGAAACAAAACATAATGGTAGAGATAATAATGCTAACGAAGCTAGCTTTAAACTTTGTTGAAAAACAGAAAAACGCATAAAACAACCTATAGATTTGATATTAGTTAAAGTAAAAATGTTATTTTACCTTAAGCGTCTAGCGTTAATTTATACCATTTTGTAAGATTGGAGA
>WGGB01000247.1 GCA_015491935.1 Alteromonadaceae bacterium | reverse complement strand
TCCATCATTGAAACAGCGAAAGCCAATAACTTAATACCATTCGATTATATTGTCCACTGCCTTGAGCAATTAAGCCATAAAGATTTTGATATTGAACAACTATTACCTTGGAATGTAAAACTTAGCTAGGTGTAGATCACCAGACGCTTACCATAGAGGTGAAGACAAAGTAATTTTAAGTAATAGAGAATTAGTCTTAGAAAAAGCAAAAGAAGCAAACCCACTACGTTGGTCTAGGAAGGTCAGGAATTGCGAACCGGCAGGCTCAGTATCATTGAATCCAGAAAAGGAAAGTATAACAAACGAACAAAAAGAAGTCGCTTAACAAAAATAGGGTAAATAGTGCCAACTATCTTGAAAAACACCGGTCTGCTTTATCTGGTCTTTAAATGATCCTCTTTCTAATAAAATAACTAGTCATTAAACCGATCAATCACAGCTTTCATTTTCTCAGCTACCTGATTCTTCTCTAAATGAGCATAGCGCATGGTGGTTGCGATATTTGAATGTCCTAAAATATGAGCAGTTTCCTGAACCGTCATACCGTTTTGAACTAACCTACTAGCACACGTATGACGAAAATCATGTTGAAGTGGCAACATCATTTAGCCAATAGATGTTTTCAAGGATATGAAGATATAGTCGATGCCTGCTCAGATGCATGGAACTCGTTCGTGAGTGATGCTAAACGAGTTACGAAAATGTGTAGTCGTGACTGGATAAATATGGGAACAAATTAAGATGGAATGGTATAATCTAGCGCTTTTAATAGAAAAAATCCAATGACTCGCATTGGATTTTTGTATTAAGCTTCAATAAAACAAACTGTTAATCTTTTTTATAGCCTTGTGTGGCTCTGGCAAGTTTCTTTTTCTCGGTATAATTAAGCTTTTTCTTACCCGCAAATGGGTTATTGGTTTCTCTAAATTCAATGCGAATAGGTGTACCCATAATTTTTAATGATTTACGATAGTAATTCATTAAATAACGCTTGTAGCTTTTAGGTAATTTTTTCGCTTGATTACCATGAATAACAATTAATGGTGGGTTATATCCGCCCGCGTGCGCATATTTTAATTTAATACGACGCCCTTGTGACATTGGCGGCTGATGATCAAATACCGCCATATCTAATATTTTAGTGACCATAGACGTTGAAATACGTTTAGTAGCTGAATCAAACGCTTCTTCTACTGATTCATATAAATGTCCGACACCTGTACCATGTAGCGCTGAAATAAAATGAATTCGAGCAAAATCAATAAAACCCAAACGTCTGTCTATTTCAGACTTAATTCTGTCTTTTACGTCTTCGTCGAGACCATCCCATTTATTTACCGCAAGCACTAACGAGCGCCCTGCTTCTAAAATAAATCCTAATAAACTTAAATCTTGCTCTGCTAAACCTTCTCGCGCATCAACAATCATTAAACAAACGTTTGCATCTTCAATGGCGCGTAATGTTTTAATGACTGAATATTTTTCTACCACATCAGTTACATTTTTACGACGGCGAATACCTGCTGTGTCAATTAACACATATTCGCGGCCATTACGTTCCATTGGAATATAAACACTATCGCGAGTTGTGCCTGGCATATCATAAACAACGACTCGGTCTTCACCTAAAATACGGTTAGTTAGTGTTGACTTACCCACATTAGGTTTACCGATAATGGCCAGTTTAATTTTATCATCTTGTTGAGGTTCGTCAGCACTTTCATCAAGGCTTAATTGTTCTAATTCTTCTTCACTTAATTCTTGCTCAAACTCGTCTTCAGTGTCATTTTCATTATTTTCGTTTTCAATTTGCTGTGCAAGTTCTTCAATATGAGGTAACAAGGCTAATGTCACTAATTGTGTAACCCCACGACCATGCGCTGCCGCAATTTTATGTACTTCGCCTAACGCCAGCGAGTAAAACTCTGCCGTTGCTGAATCGGCATCAATACCGTCAACTTTATTGGCAACCAAAAAAATACTTTTATTTTGTTTACGTAAGTGTTCAGCAATACTTTGATCGGCAGCCGTTAAGCCTGCGCGAGCATCCACTAAAAATAATACCGCATCAGCTTCTTCAATCGCCATAAGTGATTGCTCTGCCATTAGTGCATCTATGCCTTCTTCATCGCCATGAATACCACCCGTATCAATAACAATAAAAGGATGACCTTCAACTTGGGCTTGACCATATTGACGATCGCGCGTTAAACCAGGGTAATCGGCAACTAAAGCATCGCGGCTTCGCGTTAAACGATTAAATAAGGTTGATTTTCCGACATTAGGACGACCAACAAGTGCTATAACAGGAAGCATTATTACCTCAAAAAACTTATAAAAATAAAAATGTGAATTCCATTGAATTCACAATAAAAAATACTATTGTCGAGAAAAGCATCGACCTACAAATGTTCACTTACTACAACCGTTGAATCAATATAATCTAATTATAACGAATAAATAAACAAACAACGGCTCCAACGTAAAACGAGGGAGCCGTTTATAATTCTAGACTATAAATATTAAGGCGTTTTTATTGCCTCAAGATCACCATCTCGAGATTCTGCATAAATAATGCCTTTAGCTACTACTGGCGTCACGTAAATAGCACTACTATCAACTTGATGTTTAGCAACCATGTTACCTGTTTCTCTGTCAAGCCAATATAAATAACCTTCAAAATCACCGACAACAATATATTTACCCACCACAACAGGGCCAGTAACATTACGATTAGTTAACGATAATTGACTCCATTGCTCTAAGCCATTAATACGTCCAACTGAATAAACATGACCTTTAACATCGGTTATATAAATATCATTACCTTCTAATGCAATACTACGATAAGAAGGATATTCACGTTTCCACAAAATACGCCCGCTACGTAAATCAATTGCCGCTAAGCTGCCTCGCGATGATACTGAGTAAACTTTATCACCAAAAACAATGGGGGAGCTATCTACATCAACAACACGATCTAACTCTGTAGAACCTGAAGGACTACCAAGCGACGCTGTCCAGCCTTCTTGGCCTGTCTCTAACATATATACAGTAAGGTCGCCTGAGGCTCCACCCACTAATACGCCACCTGAAGCAATAACCGGCGAACTAGTTCCACGTAAGGATAATGGCGGCACTTCTTGCTCTACACTCCATTTTACTTTGCCATCATTCGCATCAAATGCCCTGATTATACCCGAGACGGTGTTTACGACAACAAGACCCGAATCAAAAGCTGGGGCAGCAATAATTTCGCCTTTAACTTCATTTTGCCATAACAACTCACCGGTTTTAGCATCTAGCGCATATAAATCGCCATTTTCTGAACCAACATAAATTTTATTCATGCCAGCAGCAAGGCCACCTGATAACATAACTGATTTTCGTCTTTCAAAAAAATCTGTTTTAAATAGCAGCTCGCTAATATCTGTATGCCATTGTTCTTTACCATTCGTTATATCAAAAGCATAAACATCACCTTCTCTATTTGCGCTATATAGTGCCCCATAAGCGGCTACAGGCTTTAATCGAGAAAAATAATCACCAACACCATCAATATTTTTAGACCATAATGTATCAACTTTAAATTGTTGAGTAAATTCTGGCAATTGGGCTACTTTAGTGGCTTCATCTTTATCATCTTTTGATGAACAGGCCATCAAGGTAGTTGAAAGTATTAATATGGCTAATAATTTTTTATTTATAAATTTCACACGTCATCCCAGGGGTAATTAAACAGCTAAAACTCAATAAATTAATCAAGTGCAATAGTTAAATTATCTATTTTCATTTGTAATGCAGGGCTCGCTTTTAAACCATTATTATCAATTGCAGCTTGGTATGCAGCACGAGCTAAATCGTTTTTACTTTGTAATACGTAAATATCACCTTTATTTTCTTCGATGCTTGCAGTAAATGATTTTGGCATAGGTTTAGCTAAATTAGCTAAAGCATCATCATACTGTTTTAATTGTGTTTGTAGTCGAGCTAAGCGTATTGTAGCAATAGCTTGGATACCTGTATTGGGTGCATTTTCAATAGCTGTCTGTAAAAATTTAGCGGCTTGGCTGTAGCCTTTATGACTTAATACACTCTTAGCCATTGCTAATGCAGTTAATGAGGCATAACTAGAGTCTTTATGCTCGCTAATAAAAGCTTGCGCTTTTTGAATGAATTCTTCAGGGTTTTTATCTGCTAATTCCATATTAGCAATATAACTGTCTGCAGTTTGTTGTTGTTCAGCTAACTGCTGTTCTTGATAATAGTTATACCCAACAAAGCCTGCTAAACCGATAACTAAGCCAGCAATCATTGAATTACCATTTTTGCTCCAAAAACTTTTAATCGCTTCTACTTGTTGTTCTTCTGTTTGATAAATTTCCACAACTTAACCCTTTTAATTCTTTATATTCGTTTTTATATTAATGTTTCTAAAAAAGCAGGAACTTGATTAAAATCCATGCTTTGTTGTTCTTTACGCTCTCGCAAATATTTAACGGTTATTTTTTGTGATGCTATTTCGTCTTCACCTAAAATAATTGCTACACTCGCACCTGATTTATCAGCGCGCTTCATTTGCTTTTTAAAATTTCCACCACCACAATGACATTTAATACGAATGTCTGGTACTTGATCTCGCCAAAACTCGGCTAATTGAGTTGCTTTAATATCAACACCCTCACCTAACATAGCAACATAAACATCAACTTGCGGACGAATATTTTTTACTTTGTCAAGACTGGTTAGCATTAACACTAAACGTTCAATACCCAACGCAAAACCAAAGGCAGGTGCTGCTTTGCCGCCTAATTGTTCGACTAAACCATCATAACGACCACCAGCACAAATAGTGCCTTGTGCGCCTAAACTGCTAGTTACCCATTCAAATACAGTACGATTATAATAATCTAACCCACGCACTAAACGATCATTTAATACATACTTTATGCCTGCCGCATCTAAACGCTGACATAAGCTAGCAAAATGTTGCTGTGACTCTTCGGTTAAAAAATCTGATAACTTAGGCGCATCAACTAGCACAGCTTGCACTTCTGGGTTTTTACTATCAAGCACACGCAATGGATTTGAAACCATTCTGCGTTTGCTATCTTCATCTAATTTTTCTTGATGAAGGGTTAAATATTCAACTAAAGCTTCACGATATTTTGCCCGTTCTTCATTTGACCCTAATGAGTTAAGCTCTAGTGTGACCACATCTTCGATGCCAAGTTCCCGCCAAAGTCGCGCAGAAAGCATAATTATTTCAGCATCAATATCGGCACTGGCAAAACCAAAGGCTTCAATACCAAATTGATGAAATTGACGATAACGACCTTTTTGTGGGCGTTCATGACGAAACATCGGGCCCATATACCATAAACGCTGTTCTTGGTTATATAATAAGCCGTGTTGATTTCCCGCACGAACACAGCTTGCTGTACCTTCAGGGCGTAAAGTTAAACTGTCACCATTTCGGTCTTCAAAGGTGTACATTTCTTTTTCAACAATATCGGTAACTTCACCAATAGAGCGCTTAAATAAAGCAGTAGACTCAACAATGGGCATACGTATTTCACTAAAACCATAATTACTAGCCACACGTCTTAATACCGATTCGACCATTTGCCAAATATTTGTTTCATTAGGTAGGCAATCGTTCATGCCTCTAATCGCCTGAATTGCTTTACTCACTTAGCGGGTTCTCTTTTACAGATAAAAAATGCAACGTGCATTATAGGCAGATTAAGGGCAAACGTAAATAAGTTTACGGTTAAACCCTTTTTAAGTGTTATTTATTTAAGTGGTAAATAAATATCCGTGATTAATTGATGTTCTTCAACCTGTGGAAATAAATTAATATAGTGAAAAAAAACAGGAAAATCACGCAACTCTTCACCGCTGTCAGATAACCATTGCTGATAAAGCACCCGTATTTTATCATCCATAGTGTTATGTGATCCTAAATGACGAATTTTAGCGCAACGACCCGCAGGGATAATTTTATTAACTACCCCTTGTATATTTTCGGGTACATTAGTATTCACTTCAGCGCAAATATCAAAACGAAAGTCTTCTGCTTTAGTCGTAGCAGGATCGTCATAAGCAACCCCATAAGTATTATATTTATCTACTGGCGATAAGTTCGTCCCTTTACGCCACTCAATAAAGCGGCTTATAGAATGATTTAATAATGTGGGTGAACCGCAATGGGCGAGTACAGCCACTTTAGCTTCGTTAAAATAAACTATTTCAACATTCAATTCTTTTATTAGCTTTTTAGTCATGGTGGGATCCTGATCAATTTTTTTAGTTAATAGCAATTTTTGATGCCACGTTTGCCATTGTGGCTTTTGTCTAAATTGAGAAGGAGTTTGCGCAAATACTTTTTTAAATGCGCGTGAAAAGGATTCAGGATTTTCAAAATTAGCTTGTAAAGCAATATCAATAATGGCCAATTCTTTTTGATACACTAATTGATAAGAAGCTTGCTTTAACCGAGCCATTAATATGAACTTACATACTGTTATACCAGTGTACTCAGTAAATAGCCGATGAAAGTGAAACTTTGAAAAGCAAGCTACTTTACTTAATTTTTCTACATTCAAATCATCACTAAATGCTGACTAATATACTGACATACATTAGCAATTCTTTGCGAATAATTTAAAGCTTGTTCCTGAACCATAGTCGTCTTAACTCTTTTATATTTGGTTATAACCAAATAATGTATTCAATTCAGGAATATTGTATGACGTTATAGTTAAAAAAAATGGACTGAAATTGCTATTTAATGCGTCAAAAAATAAAAAAGTAGCCACGGTCAGAATTAATAAAATTAAAAGTGTTTAAATACAAGTAAAACAACTTACGAGTAGTGATGAAGTACTTCTTACTCAAGGCTAAATTGAATAATCAATATTAGGCCATAAAAATGAAACTAAAGCCTGAATTCGCGAAGAAATTTGGCCTCGTTGTGTAATTTTTCTATGTATTGAAGCTATTTTATCTTGTTAAGCTCAGCAAAACTCTAACATCACCCAGTGAATTATTAATGCCATAATCTCTTGTACGCTCTTTACAATGCGCATTGCTATGCGCATAATTAACTCAGCAATTACTTGGAGAGATACTATGCAAGCATTATATGATTTTGAAGCCCCTAAAAAAGCAACAAATCTTAGCCTAAATAGTGATTTATTGAAAAAAACAAAAGCCCTCAACATCAATTTATCGGCGACTTTAGAACAAGCATTAAAAGATAAATTGAAAAATATTGAAGCCAAAAAATGGCTAAAAGAAAATAAAAACGCCATACAAGCCTACAATGATTATGTGGATGAGCATGGTTGTTTTAGTGATGAATTTAGAGAATTTTAATGTCGCAGTTTGATGTGTTCACAAACCCAAGCACAAAAAGCCGCGAAACCTATCCATATATTATTGATGTACAGAATGCATTAATTAGCGACATTGCAACAAGAATGGTGATCCCCTTAGGGAAGCTCAGTCATTTTAAAAATGAACAAATGCATGGCTTAACTCCATTAATCGAATATAAAAGTGAGCAATACATTTTACTCACACCTCAAATTGCTTCGATGAAATCAAAATTACTTAAAAATCCAGTGGGCTCTATTGCATCATTAAGAAACGAAATTATTGCAGCGATCGACTTTGCTATCACGGGTATATAATACTGAGTTAAACGGCGTAAAAATGTTGACTAAAATGTGAGACAAGAATTCAGCAAACTCTTTTCTGATTCGTTTTAAATACTTATTAGCATTAATTTCGCTGCTCATAGGCTAGCTCTAGTAATTCTGTTAGTAACTCTGAATTTTCAGATAAATCATTTTCTTTAAGATTTATTCTATATTGCCCCCAACGGCTATAATCCATTAAACTTAATCCTGATCCCTCAAGGCGCTCTATCAGTTAAAAAACAAACCCTGTATTTCAGGTAAAATACAGGGTTTGTTATGCTCGCTTTTGAGTAAGATAATAACCAATATTCAGCTCGATAAAATAACTCAAGCCATGAAAAATAACATTAATCTACTTCTTTAACGTCAATCGCTTGTTTTTGTTGTTCGGCAATTTTTTGTGCTTTTGCGCGAATGCGCTGTTCTAATTCATCAACTAAATTAGTATTATCAAAACGTTCTTTTTGGCGAATGCCATCAAGATAATAACCGCTCTTTTTGCTGCTACCAGTTAGTCCTAAGTCTGAAACCATGGCTTCACCAGGACCATTAACAATACAGCCAATAATAGACACATCCATTGGCGTCATAATATCTTCAATACGTTGCTCTAGTTCATTAACCGTTGAAATCACATCAAACTCTTGGCGTGAACAGCTCGGGCAAGCAATTAAGTTAATACCACGGCTGCGTAATTTAAGTGATTTTAAAATATCAAAACCGACTTTAATTTCTTCAACAGGGTTTGCCGCTAATGATACGCGTAAAGTATCGCCGATACCTTCTGACAATAACATACCTAACCCAATGGCTGATTTTACTGAACCAGCACGCATACCACCCGCTTCAGTGATACCTAAATGTAATGGGTTATTAATTTGTTTTGCCAATAAACGATAAGCACCGACGGCTAAAAACACATCAGAGGCTTTAACGCTGACTTTAAATTGGTCAAAATTTAATTTATCCAGAATATCAACATGACGCATTGCTGATTCTAATAAAGCTTCAGGTGTTGGTTCGCTATAACGCTCTTGAATGTCTTTTTCTAACGAACCGCCATTAACACCAATACGAATAGGAATATTTTTATCACGCGCACATTCAACGACGGCTCTAACTCTGTCTTCACGACCTATATTACCCGGATTTATGCGTAAACAATCTGCACCATATTCCGCCACTTTAAGGGCAATACGATAATCAAAATGAATATCGGTAACTAATGGAACATTTACTTGCTGCTTAATTTGTTTAAACGCTTCGGCAGCATCCATCGTTGGCACACTAACACGCACTATATCAGCACCTACGGCTTCAAGTGCTTTAATTTGTGCTACCGTAGCAGCGACGTCAGTGGTAAGTGTGTTAGTCATTGATTGTACTGTGATCGGGGCATCACCACCAACGGCGACATTACCCACCATTATTTTAGTGGATTGACGACGAATAATAGGAGATTCTTTAAACATGATATTTTCGGGAATAAATTCCCGCCTATAAATGTAGAGTTAAACGATAATTAAGGTTTAAGAGGTAAAGTAAATTTAGCAATATTACCCGCACCAAATTGTGACATATCAATATTTTTGCCATTAAAGTTAATACTGACTAATTCGGGTTTACCTAAAGTAACAGAGAAAGGGGCTTTACCTTTTATATTCATCACATAATCAGCTTTTTTTATGCCCCAAGCAACGCGTTCACCTGTGGCATCATAAATATTAACCCAACAGTCTCCCAAAAAAGTAAAAGTTGCTGTATTTATTGATGATTTAACTGCCTGACTTTTGGTGTTTTCAGAATTTTTTTGGACAAAGGTATTCGTTATTGGTGGCTTTGTTTTTTTAATATTTTTTGTTTTACTTACAACTTTTTGTTGTTTTTCTTGTGCTTGCAATGATTTTTTCAACGCGATTGTTTTTTTGCGCGCTTCATTATTACTTGCTGGTGCGGCATTATTCTCTTGCACATTTTTACTCACCATAGTTTTAGGTGATATTGTTTTTTTCATATCCTGTTCTTGTTGGTGTTCTTGCTGCCACCAAATAACAGTTAAGCCAATTAACACGGCTAATATAAAATAACTAAACCACATTAAACGACTATTTTCTGCCTGCTTTTTAGTGCTTTGAGAAAAGCTTTGCATTTCAGCCTGCTGCTCAGCTGCAACACCTAATAATTCATAACTTGCTAAAACATCATCATAAGGAACCTTAACAAGTTTTGCATAATTTTTTAAATAACCACGCGTATAAGTACTAGGTAAACCATTACTGAATTTTTCACTTTCAATACTTTCAACCAAAGCAATGGTAAAATTTAATTTCTGAGCCACATCTTGCTGCGTTAATTTTAGCGCTATACGCGCCTCTTTAAGCATTTGTCCCGGCCCGACAAGCTCCATATCTTCGGTTAATTCAGTTTGATTTTCTTTAGTCATTAGGTGTTTGCACTTTATTGCGAGTTTTTATTGTTGCAGGATCTGATAAATAAATAACATCACCAACCTGTAAGACTGAATTTTTAGTTAAATGGTTCCAACGTCGTAAAGCACTTAAACGAATATTATAAGTTCTAGAAATATAAAATAGATTTTGATCTTTTTTAACTATATGAATTAACGGTTCATTATCTTTATTGGTACTATTTTTTTCTAATACTTTTTTATTGTTAGTATCTTTATTTACATCACTTGCAACTAATTTATTAATAGCTTCGTCAATCGCTTTATCTGTAGCATCATCACTTGTGTTGTCATTACCATCTGAGGTTGTCATATCACTCGTAATGTCTTTAGTGACTATATTGTCAACTTTTTGCTCTGCACTGTTT
>WGGB01000246.1 GCA_015491935.1 Alteromonadaceae bacterium | reverse complement strand
TTTTATTGCCTCAATATTTAAAACAATCAAGTATTGTTATGCTTATAGGAGAAAATAGGCTTCATTATGCGCATTATAACTTATGGGGTGAAAATTTAGCGCAAGGCGTTAGTAAGTTAATTCAGCAATCAATAGGGCAAATTAATAGCCCTGAGCCAATTCATTTAACGATAGAAATAGATCATTTTTATCCGACTGAACAAGGACGTGTTATTTTATCAGGGCGTTATATGCTAAGGCTAAAAAAAGATAAAAAGTTATTTAAATTTACGTTAACTCAAGGTTTACATAAAGGTGGTTATAGTGAAGCGGTTAAACAAATGCAGTTATTAATTAAAGAACTCGCTAAAAATATTACCAGGAATGCGAAAACACTTTAATTTTACTCATGCATTTGTATTCACTGCTTTATTGTTCAGGTAATCGCAGTGAATAGGGCTCTCTAAGTATTTTCTTCATCTAAACGCCAACCACAATACTTACAAAAATGTGCATCTGAGTCATGACCTTCTTCACCACAATTAGGGCAGGCATTGTTGGTGACATCTCGTTTATATTCTTTAGCCAATTCAGCCGTATAAATACCTGTTGGTACTGCAATAATGGCATACCCCATGATCATCACCGCAGAGGCTAACATTTGCCCTAAGCTAGTCTGTGGTGCTAAATCACCATAACCCACGGTAGTTAAAGTTACAATTGCCCAGTAGATAGATTTTGGAATACTACTAAAGCCATTTTCACTACCTTCAATTAAGTACATGGCAGAACCAAAAATAATAACGAAAATAAATACCGTATAGAGAAAAATAAATATTTTTGTGCGACTCGCACGCATTGCGCGAATTAATGCATGAGCTTCACCTAAATATTCACCTAATTTGAAGATTCTAAATACACGCAATACACGCAATGCCCTAATGACCATCATAGTATGTGCACCCGCAAAAAACAGTGCGATATAACTAGGTAAAATAGAGAGTAAATCGACAATACCAAAAAAACTTCTAATGTATAACCAAGGCTTACGCACACTCAGAATACGCAGTATATATTCACAAGAAAATAATACGGTAAATACCCATTCTAAATACGATAACCACTGACCATAGTGTTGATTAATTGCCTCGACGCTGTCTAGCATTACCGCTAATACGCTAACAATAATAGAAAATATTAAAGCGATATCAAAGTACTTACCTGCGGGTGTATCAGCTTCAAATATAACTTCATGGATATGTTCACGCCATGGCGATAATGGCTCGCCTTGCATAAAAACTTTAACAGGTTTTTTTTTGTTTTTTTTAGCTGCTATTGCCTTTTTACGCTGAGGTGAGGTGCTCTTTGCCATTTTTGCTCGATAGTTATGATTTTATAGTGGATGGTAAATAAGGCGAAAGTACATTAATAAGGGCATCAATATGATCATCGTTATCATTAAGTGCTGGGATATATTGACATTGTTCGCCGCCTGCATGGATAAATATATTACAATATTCGCGTTTTATTTCATCTAATGTTTCTAAACAATCAGCGCTAAAAGCAGGGCATATAATAGCGATATTTTTAATACCTTGAGCGCTTAATTCGGTGAGTACTGTTTCGGTATAAGGTGTTAACCATTGGGCTTTACCAAAACGAGATTGATAACTCATGATCACATCATTTTTTGTTAATGTATTTGTTTTTTTTAATTCAGCCAATAAAAGTTGTGTTGTGTGTTGACAAAAAACAGCATAAGGATCACCCCAATCATGAAAAAGTTGCGGCATTCCATGATAAGAAATGATTAGCTTTTCAGGTTTGCTGTATTCTTTTATGTGCTCTTTTATACTATTAGCTAATGCTTGAATATAGTGCGGGTTTTGATAATAACCATTAATAAAATGTAAACTTGGTACCCAACGCCATTGTTTTAATTCATTTGTTACGGCATCAAAGGTTGATCCCGTTGTTGGGCCACTATATTGCGGATAAAGCGGCAGTACAATAATCTTGTCTATATTGGCTTGTTGAAATTTTTGCAGTGCTTGAGCAATAGAAGGTTTACCGTAACGCATGGCAAGTTCGACTTGTACCTTATCTCCATATTCTTTGGCGAGTTTGGCTGCAACTTTGCTTTGTTGCTGCTGGCTGATCACCATGAGTGGTGAGCCTTGCTCAGTCCATATATTTTGATAAAGCTTAGCCGATTTTTTTGGACGAATACGTAGAATAATGCCGTGTAAAATAACTAGCCAAAGTAACTGAGGAATTTCAACAACGCGTGGATCAGATAAAAATTCACGCAAATAAGTACGTAACGCTGCTGCTGTTGGTTTTTCAGGTGTACCTAAATTAGTTAATAACACGCCTGTACGCGCGGTGTTATTTATATCAGCACTAAAATTTAGCCCTTGGCTTTTATATCGTGACATTAATTCAGTTAACTCTTTTTCTTATTGCCAGCTGATTGTGGGACTAATTTATCAATGACTAATGCTAAGGGTTTTGTGGTATTAACCGCGATATTTTTTAGTTCTGCTTTATAATCCCCAGGTTGTATTCCTGCACTGCCGTGTTGTGAAAGTATGGCGTAAATATGTACTTTTTGAGCGCTAGCTAAGTTAAATTTAGGGCTCATTGCTTGTGCATTGGTTAACGTAATAGTGACAGGTAAGTCGCTGAGTTTTATTTTCATTGCTGCCAGTGGCATTCTACGTCCGTCGGTAGGAATGGCATAAACAAAAATAGTTTTATCATCACCGTTTTGTAATTGTTGCTGAAACGCTTTGCTTAATGAAACATTAAGCGTTAATTTAGGTGAGTTCGCTAAGTCAGTGTTATTCGTTGTATTTAAGCGATTTTTGGCTTCATTAATTGCGCCTGTTAATGCTTTCACATTAACATTATCTCGACCACTATCAATAAGAATTTGCCAATAATGAATCGCTTGTTTATATTTTTGCTGAATAAAGCTATCCATGCCCAATAACACATTCGTTGAGGGATCAAGCGGGTCAAGTGCGAGTGCTTGGTCAATTAATGCTTGTACCTGTTTAGTGATTTTTTGACCATTGCCATAATATACTGCTTGTGCTTTCGCACCGAGCAATTCTGGTTTTTTACCTTCAATTTTTATTACTTGATCAAAGGCTTTAACCGCACCATTAAAGTCGCCAATGCTAATACTTGCTTGTCCTAAGCTGTACCATAAATTTGAGTCTTCAGGGGTTTTGGCTAATGCCTCTTTAATTTGTTGCACTTGCGCTAAAGCTTGTTGTTCACTGCTATTAGCCGATGTTTGTTGGGCTTGTTGCGATGTTTGTGTCAGTTTTAAATAACTACCTTGTTTTTGGTATAAGGTAATACTGAAAATCAAAACAAATAAAGTGATGAAGGTTGGCCACAATGGTGACAAAGTGTTTTTACTCTGTTTTTCTTTCGCCGCAATTTTTTCATTGGCGCTCATATCTTGTAAAAAACTTTTATCTAACTCAGTAAGTAAATACTGATAATTTTCTTCGTCAATAGCACCTTGTTTAAAGTCTTGTTCTATTTCTGACTTATGTTCTTGATATAGTTGAATGTTAGTTTGATCGCGCAAAACATTATCAGCAGTTTTTTTGTTATTAATCGCGCGGAAAAATGGTCGCCAAATAATAAATAGCATCAATAATAAAAAGGCAACAATAAGAATTAATAAAGTGATCATTAGTGATTATTTTCTTTTTCGTTAGAAGAATGAGCCGAAGCATTAGGAGTTGTATTGAGTAACTGTTTTAGTTTTTCTTGCTGTTCACTTGAAAGTTTAGCATCGTCTTCACGGTTAGTTCGTTTTCGTAAGATCACGACAACAATGATTGCGCCAAATAATAAAATAGCAGCAGGACCAAACCATAATACATAAGTTAAACTTGATACGCGTGGACGATATAAAACAAATTCACCGTAACGGTCAACCATGTAGTCAACAATTTCCTTATCACTTTTACCTTGATTGAGTTGAGCGTATATTTGCTTACGTAAATCGGCAGCAATAGGCGCGTTAGAATCGGCCAAATCTTGATTTTGACACTTAGGACAACGCAACTCTTTAGCTGTCTCTTATACACATCTCCGAG
>WGGB01000245.1 GCA_015491935.1 Alteromonadaceae bacterium | reverse complement strand
ATTAACCACCTCTTTTACCGCTTCAAACGCATAACCTTTACCCTGAAAATTGCTATGAAAACGATAACCAATTTCAACACGTTTAAAGGCTAAGGATTCAAAATTAAGGCAAACCATACCAATTAATTCATTGTTATGATCAATATGTTTATTGTCAGAGTTTAAATGGACAACAAGCATTAACCATTGACCTTCTTTGCCATCCCACTTATCAATACATTGTCGTACTTTTTTTTGGGTTTCAGCAAGGCTCGTTATAGGACGAATATACTTCATTAACTCAGGATCTTGTTCATGGGCAACCATAGCATCAAAATCGCTAGCGTTAATTTTGCGTAGCACTAAACGATCGCTATTTAATGTTAAGCGAGGTATTGCGGTCACTAGTTTATTGATATCCATTTTATATATTCTTTGCGGAATGAAAATAGAATATAGGCATAATTACGAGGCTAAGCAAGAGGATTTTCTTGGAATTTTATATTAAGAAATATTAGTCATTTACCTATTGTTCTTAATTAGTTACACTTTATAATATGGCTATTCAGCTATTTAATATTTTTCAACTTTAATAATGGAATTGTAAAAATGGAAGTAAAAAATTCTTTAATCGCAATAAGTCTTTTCGCTTTAACTGCTTGTGGTGGAGGTGGTGATAGTGAAGCACCTGTAAAAACTCAACCAACACCGCCAGCGGCGACCATATCAGGTAAAGTTATTGATGGTTACGTAACTGGTGCCACGGTATTTTTGGATTTGAACGGCAATACAGTACTTGATAATAATGAGCCATCGGCAACAACAGGCGATAATGGTGAATACTCGCTAGATTTAGATTCAGCACAATATGATTGTCAGTCTTATGTACCGTTAGTGGTTGATGTGCCTGTTGGTGCGACTGATAGTGACACAGGTGAAGTGACCGAAGCGTATCAATTAGTGTTTCCACCGATGATAGGTAATGCACTTAACTCAACGGATATTACCCCACTAACCACTGTTATTTGGGAATCTATCAAATCTGAATTTTTATTAAAAGATGAAGATTTAGATAACCCCAATTTAGCTTGTGATGTTATTCGTGATAACCATGAAAAAGTAGATGAATTGGCACGACAAATTCAGCAAACCCTTAAGAATATTGTCACGTATTACAATATTAGTGAAAGTGCTATTTTTGCCGATTACGTTGCTAATGGTGATAGCGCTACGCACGAATTAGCGCTACTGATTGTTAAAGGCTTGAAGAAAGGTTTTGCTGAGGCAAGTGAGCTTAAGCAAAATCACCCGAATAGCTTTGTTGACGTTAAGTACCTAAAAGCTAGCGATGGCTGGGTACGTAAAGAGTACATCTATACTGCCAGTGGTAATGACAACAGTACTGGTTGGTCGTCACACGCTACCGTTGAATCAACTACTTTCAGCGTTAGTGATGATTTAGAAACTATTGGTCAACAAATTGATTTTTATAATCGTCAAGGCTCAGCTAAAAATATTGGTGATGATAAGATTGTATTGGCCACATCGGAAGAAACCTGTAATACCCGTGAATACCTTAACTATTATGAGAAGTTAGGTACTAACGAGGTACATGAGCGAGAAATGACTAATATCACTTCAACCTGTGCTAATGAAGATAATGGTAAGTATATTTTTAACATGCACTGGTCTGATTGGGATAAACACCTTGGGACTATAGGGCAATATATCGTCCGCTTCGATGCAGAAACCGAGCAGTTCATGATGTTTGATGATATTAAAGACTTTCACCAGAATAAAAATCAATTAGATTTTGCAGCTATTAACGCAGAAATTGATGGCTTAAGTTACCATTATGATGATGACATTAGTGATACTACTGCTTTATACGAAACCTTTAGCTTTGTTATCTTAACCAAAATGGTTGAAGAAAATGGTCTACGTGTTAAGTATAAAAAAGTCATGGCTGGTGTTAATGGTTGGAACTATGAAACCACACGCTTTAATGCTGACGGTACTTATAACAAAGAGTGCAAAGCTTGGGATGAAAAAGCTTGGACTAGTTGTTAATCTGTAAATAAAACTAAAAAGCTAATCTGTAATGGGTTAGCTTTAATTTTTTATTACGCTTTATAATATATGTTGAAGTAGTTAAAGCTAAATTAGCTGTAGCTAGTTATTATTAGACAGGAGTAGACGCATATATATCAAAATACCCAGAAAAAGGACAGGATATAGATCTAATACTGAATTTTAAGCACAAAAAAACCGACATTATGTCGGCTTGTAAACCTTGATAACTCTAGCCTTATCAAGATATGGTACCGGAGGACGGACTTGAACCGTCACGCTCGAAAGCAACGGATTTTGAATCCGTCGTGTCTACCAATTCCACCACTCCGGCAACACAGATACTTAAAAAAGCAAAAGCTATTTAAGTGCTCGCATTATAATTAAACCTATCAGTTT
>WGGB01000244.1 GCA_015491935.1 Alteromonadaceae bacterium | reverse complement strand
TTAGCAAGCAAATCACCCGCATTGACTTGGCTGCCTATTTCAACTAAATAAATTAAACGCCCCGATATTTCGGCTGCAATTTTTGCATCATTTTTACTAACCACCGTACCTGACATCCAAGAAACGGGTGCAAGTGAGGTTATTTTAGCAGGAACAACATTAACACTAGGTGCTGGAAAATTTTGTGCTAGGGCTGATATGGATATAGTCAATAAAATGATGGAAAGTAGTATGTTTTTGTATAGATTAAATCGCGCCATTATGTCTCCATTATACAAGGCAGTAATTTTTTAATAAAAATAAAGAGTAGAATTGTTTTAGTATAGAATGAAACGAGGTGAAAGGCTAAATTTATCCTACCTTAAATAAGTAGAGATTTATTTAATTATTAATTGCTTGGGTATAAACTAATAAAAATTTTTTTCCTATATTAAGTTATCATGTCTCGTCTTTTATGTCAGCAATGTCATCGCCCAAGAAAAACCTGTATTTGTCAGTTTACGACGCAAATAACAAATAATATTTCAGTCATAATACTGCAACACCCAAATGAAGTTTCACAAACTAAAGGTTCTTTAACTCTGTTAGCAAACTCACTGAGCAAATGTACCGTAATCGTCGGGGAAGATTTTTCAGAAAATGAGCAACTAAACCAATTATTAACGACATATAATAAGAAAACTTACCTTCTTTATCCTCATGAGAAAGCGATCACATTAGCACTTGAACGCACAGAAAAAGGTACGATTAACAATCAAGTGAATAACACAATAAATACTGAGAATGCTTGCTTAATTTTAATTGATGCTACGTGGAAAAAGGCTTATCGTATATTTATGTTATCTAAAAATTTGCATTCATTAACTAAATTACAATTACCACAAGGCTTTAAAAGCTACTATGCGATAAGAAAAACCTCTGTAAGTAATGGGCTTTCGACACTAGAAGCTTGCTGTTATGCATTATCACTATTAGAAAAAAATGAAACTAAATATCAACTATTAATTGAAAAATTTAAACTTTTTAATCAATTTTTACTTTCATTTCAAAAACGAAGTTAATTTCTAATGACGGGAGCTTCTTGCGCAGCCAACATACTTATACAAGCTTCTATGGGTTGTGCGGGGCTAAAATAATAACCTTGAATATAATGACACTGGTATTGTTTCAATAAATTAAATTGTTCTTCGCTTTCAACACCTTCAGCAATAACATCCATCCCTAATTTTTGTGCTAACGTAATTAAGGTTACGGTTAATATTTGGCTGTTTTTCTCTGTTAATATGTTATCAATAAAGGATTTGTCAATTTTTAAAAAGTCAGCATCATATTCAATTAAATTACTCAATGACGAGTAACCCGTACAAAAATCATCTAATGCGATTTTAACTCCGTTATTTTTTAATTGTGTTAAAACCGTTGAAGTTAATAGATTAGATGACATGGCAATAGATTCTGTCACTTCAATGGTGATGGCATTAAAAGGTAATCCTGCTTTAATAATAGCGGTACTAATAGCTTCTCCTTCATTATTTGCATGATTAAATTCACTAATAGAACGATTTATTGAAAAGCTAATATTTTTATAGCCTAAATTATGTACTTTTTTCAAATCGCAGCAAGCTTGTTCTAAAACAAATTTACCAACTGAATGAATTAAACCAAATTCTTCTGCAATGGGAATAAAATCAGCGGGCGAAATAAAACCATCATTTTTATCATACCAACGAACTAAAGCTTCAAATTTTTGAATTTTTTCTGATTGGGTATTAACAATGGGTTGATAATACACTTGCAGTAAATTATTGCTGATAGCTCGTTTAAGCTTGTCTTTTAAAGCTAATTTTTTTAAATATTTATGTTGTAATTCGTCATTATGAAAACCAATACCCGATTTACTTTCATGGCGAACATTTGCCATTGCTTGAGTCGCATTACGTAATAATATATTCGCATCTAAGCCACTATCAGGGTATTGAGCTATACCAATACTAACCGTTATATCTAATGTTATGTCATCTATTTTATAGGATTTTTCAATTGATTTTTGTAATCTTTGCGCTATTTTAACAGCAGACTTAGCTTTTGAATTATTTAGTAATACAGCAAATTCATCGCCTCCATAACAACACACTAAATCGCTAGGGGTTAAACCGTTTAAAATACGTTTCGCAATTATTTGTAGTGTTTTATCACCAATATGGTGTCCAAATAAATCATTCACTTCTTTAAACTGATTAACATCAATAAATAATAAAGATAGCGGTTCTTTAGTCTGATGAGCTTTAGTTAAAGCAAAATTTAATTGTTCGATAAAGTAACGACGATTACTTAAACCTGTTAGCACTTCATTATTGGCAAAAAATGATAATTTACTCTCTGTTTTTTTACGCGCGCTAATATCTCTAAAAATAGCAATATAATTAGTAATTTCACCTTGCTGATTTTTTACAATATTTAACGATAATTCTTCTGGGTATATATCACCATTTTTACGTTTATTATAAATTTCTCCTTTCCAAGAGCCTGTTGCGAGTAATTCTTGCCACATTGCTTGATAAAATAGCGCATCGTGTTGATGAGATGAAAAGAATTTAGGATCTTTGCCCAACAACTCAGATTGACTATACCCCGTAATTTTTTCTAATGCTTTATTAGCCAAAATTATTCTATTATTTTTATCAGTAATAGTAATAGCATCAGAGGCGTTATCAAAAACAATGTTAGAAAGCTCTCTATGTTTATGAAGCTGAGTTATTTCAGTAATATCTTGTACACTAGCATTTAAAAATGTAATTTTTCCTTGCTCATCATAAATTGCATTCCCTTGTAAATGTAAGGTTTTTTCTTTACCACTGGCTAAAATAACTCTGTGCGTAATATTATATTGAGCGTTTTTTTTATGGAGTAGGGCATTAATTTGGTATTTTACTTTTTTAATGTCTCCGGGATGTATTAACGGTTCAATAATAGGATAAGATAAAGGTTGATTGGTGTCATTAAGTTCAAGAATAGCATAGACTTCTTTACTAGAATAAACTTGATTTGTTTTAACATTCCATTGCCAACTACCTAATTTAGCAAGCTTTTCGCCCATTTCAAGTTGGGTTAATAAAAGCTTGTAAGCTTGGCATTGAAGTTGATGGTTTAATTCAGAACCAAGTATACACTTTAAATCGAGTAACCATTGTTTATCATTATTATTCAAATAAAAATCTTGCTCAAATAAACAAACCAATAAACCAACGGGTTTTTGTTCAAAAGAGGGCAAACTAGTACCTAAATAACTGTTTACTTGCCATTGCGTTAAAGTAATATTATTAGAAAATTTTTCGGTAAGTTTTTTTTCAATGCATACAATTTCATTACTATTATTACGACATTCGTTACAAGGCGTATTTTTTAAATCATAAGTAATATTGGGTGATGGCTTTCCTTGCTGTAAGTGGCATAACATTTCAGCTTGATCGCCATATTGAGTGTATTTTGCGATAAAACAATGTTTAGGTTTAAGTTTTTGATAAATCAAATCTAAAGCAAAAAGGTAACGTTGTTGACTAGTTTTTAAGGAAAAAATCTCTTTGAATTGTTTTTTCATTACTAAAATTTACAACCTGATACCTCTTTAAAAGACAAAATAATTATACTGAAATATAGATAATTATGTATTGATTTATATC
>WGGB01000243.1 GCA_015491935.1 Alteromonadaceae bacterium | reverse complement strand
ATTCTTAACTATTACTGTATTTTACCACTAATATACGCCTGCAATGGTAAAAATAAATCACTGGCAAGCATACCGTATTGTCCTTGCTGTTGTGCCACTATATCAGCAGCCTTGCCATGTATATATACCGCCAGTTTTACCGCAGTAAATAAATCAGTTATTTGCAAGCTTAATGCGGCTATTATACCTGATAATACATCACCCATACCACCACTTGCCATACCCGCATTACCTGAAGTATTTATCCAAGTTTGCTGACCATTACAAACTAAGCTACCAGCACCTTTTAAGACACAAATACCGCCATATTTTTGTACGAGCTGTTCAACTGCGGCAAAACGATCTTGTTCAATATCATTTATCGTGCAATTAAGTAACATCGCTGCCTCTTTTGAATGCGGAGTAATAACACGTTGAGAGTGTACATCAGGCTGTTTTGCCAAAAAATATAAACCATCAGCATCAACTACTTGAATTCTACGCTGTGCTTTTAAATCATTATTTACCAAAGAAAACAAAGCTTCAGCCCAATGACTACGTCCTAAACCTGGACCTAAAAGTAAAGCGTTAGCTTTATTAAATACTTTAGTTTGAATTAACAACTCAGCGGTATTTGGCGCAAGCATCAATTCAGGGCGGCCATTAAAAACCAACGCTTGATTTTGCTGCGCACAACATACTGACACCAGTGCCGCACCACTACGTAAAGCCGCTTCACTGGCTAAACGTATAGCACCGGGCAAACCTTCGCCACCGCCAACAGCAAGCAATAAACCAATGTCACCTTTATGACTAGCAGGCTTTCTTTGTGGTAAATGGGGCTTGTTACTATGTTGCAAAACATAAATATTACTACTCGTTGTCTCTGCAAAGCTTTGTTCAACCGCTAATCCTGCAAAATATAAATCACCAATATAATTAGCCGCTTGTCCTGTTAGTAAACCTTTTTTAAGCGCAATAAAAGTAATGGTACTATCCGCATTAATCGCGGTATTGGTTATTGCCCCTGTATCAGCATTGAGTCCTGACGGAATATCAATGCTTAAAATAGTGGTGCGCTGCTGGTAATGTTGTTGATTAATAAACTCAATTATTTGTATGAATAATGGTGATAAGTCTCCTTTAAAGCCAGTGCCTAATAAAGCATCCACAACAATATCGGGTGAACATTGTTGGTAACCTTGCTTAAAATCATCCTCTGTAGCAATAGTCGCCATATCACCAGCTAAATTGATATATTGTTGCATTGCGGTTTGCGCATCACCTTGAATTAAATTTTTATCTGCGAGCAATAATACCTTAACGTTAATACCCGCTTGCAATGCTAAACGCGCCAGCACAAAACCATCACCACCATTGTTGCCTTTACCACAGATAACAGCAATTGATTGTGCATTAGGACATTGATGAAGTAACAACGCAAAAGCAGCTTCGCCAGCACGTAGCATTAATTGAAACATAGGCAATGCTAATTTAGCCGCAACTTTTACTTCATTTTCACGAACTTGTTTAGCGCTATAAGCTAGCTGTGGTAGAATTTGGGTAAATTTATTCATATTTTCTTATGGCTAGTAGTAATTTAATTAACTTAGGTATGAGAAAGACTAACATTAAATGTAATTCACTATGATCAACTATCAACAATTAGCCGAAAAAATCAAGCTTTGGGGTAAAGAACTTGGTTTTGCCCAAGTTGGCATTACCGATGTTGACTTAAGTAAACATGAGCAAGGCTTTACTGATTGGCTGGCTAAAAATTATCATGGTAAAATGGAATATATGGCCAGTCACGGCTTAATGCGCGCCCGTCCAGCCGAATTATTACCGGGTAGTTTACGTTGTATTAGTGTGCGCTTAAATTATTTACCGACAAATGCTAAATTTGCCAAATTGCTCAAAAAAACGGATCATGCCTATGTTAGCCGTTATGCACTTGGACGCGATTATCATAAACTAATGCGCAATCGCTTAAAGCAATTGGGTGAGCGTATTAAAAGCCATTGTAGCGATTTAAATTACCGCCCATTTGTTGACTCTGCTCCTATTTTAGAACGGCCCTTAGCTGAAAAAGCAGGCTTAGGATGGACAGGCAAGCACACCTTATTAATTAACAAGCAAGCAGGCTCATGGTTTTTTTTAGGCGAGCTGCTGGTTGATATTCCACTACCTATTGATCATGCGCCAGTTAATGATTGTGGTAGTTGTGTCGCTTGCTTAAAAATTTGCCCAACCAATGCCATTGTCGAACCTTATGTAGTTGACGCTCGCCGCTGTATTTCTTATTTAACCATAGAATTAAAAAACGCAATTCCAGAAGAAATGCGTCCATTATTGGGCAATCGCATCTACGGTTGTGATGACTGTCAGTTAATTTGTCCGTGGAATAAATTTGGTCAATTAGGCTGTGAAGATGATTTTCAACCACGACACGAATTAGATGAAATAACACTGTTGAACTTATTTGCTTGGTCTGAAACTGAGTTTTTACATAAAATGCAAGGCTCACCTATAAGACGTATTGGTTTTGAGTGCTGGCAACGCAATATTGCCGTAGCTTTAGGCAATGCGCCGTTTGATGAAAATATTAGTAAAGCACTTAACGAAAAACTTACCGCTAGCACAGCAATGGTTGTTGAACATATTAATTGGGCGCTAGCGCAACAAGCGCAAAAACAACAAGCACTGCCAATAAATAAAGTAGCAAATGAACGCTTAACCGCGCGTTTAATTCGCTCGGTTGAAAAAGGTTTGCCTAGAGATGCTTAAGTTGTTTACTGCGCAACTGACAATGAACTAACACTTGTTGTTTCTCTATATCTGTCATGGCTGCCCAGCCAGTAATTTCGCTTAAATGACGAAAACAGCCCAAACAAATATCTTGCTCGTTTAAACAACAGTTACGCACACAAGGGCTGTTAATGTAACGCTGTGGAGTTTGCTCTTTGTTATCCATATATTTGCTGTGTTAACGGTTAATCGACATTTGTTGCTCTACCCAAGCTTTAACGTCACTAAAACGATAATTTTCGAGTACTGCGAAACCTTTTAACTTTCGTACCCTAAGTTTAGTAAAAATTGGCGTGGTTAAACCGCAAAAGAAACGACTAACGAGCGTAGCACTAGTTTTTGCCGCTAATTTTTGCTGTATTTGTTCGCTTAATTCAATAAAATTATAACTTGTTAGCAGTGCTAATACCGCTTGCGGCGGTAATTGCGCCACTTGTCCTTGACACACAGAACAATTACCGCAACCTTGCGTTAATTGATAATCGGCAAAATATTCGGCTAATTGCTTACTTAAACATTGTGCACTGGTAAAAAATGCTAATAATTGCTCTATTCTAAAAATTTCACTCTGCTCTTTTTTACTAAAGCGCTGAAATAACTTTTGACTTAAAGTATCAATATCCGCATCGGCTTGCAAAGCCGTTAAATTAACTTGATACACTTGTGTCATTTGTGTGCTTTGCAATTCAATACAGTTTTTCTCGTGTAAATAATCAAGCGCTTTTAATGCCCGTTCACGCTCGTTAGGGTGTGTTTGTGCTAGACGCTCTAAATTTAGCGTAGACCAAATTTTTGCACTATCTGACGAATTAAAAATAGCCTGTAAAAATGCTTGCCGTTGTGGATCAAAATGCGCTAACACTTGTGCTTGCGGTTGTAAAAATTTGTACTTATATTCAGCAAAATAACTATAAGCGGGTTTAATAACCTTTAACAGCTCAAAATAAACTAATAATGTTTTTAATGTGAGTATGCGAATATTAGCATCACTCGATAAGCTATTAAGCAAAACTTCCCATTGCTGGTTTGCCTTATCGGTTTGCAGTGCAATTTGTGTTAACACATAACGAATTGCTGGCAATTCTGGGGTATCACCATAAACAAAGTTTTCAAGCACATTTAAGTTGTCTTGATTGGCCAACACTAAGCATTGTGATACTTGGCCATCACGACCTGCACGACCAATTTCTTGTGCGTAGTTTTCAATAGATTTAGGTAAATCGTAATGTACGACATAGCGAATATCGCTTTTATCTATGCCCATACCAAAGGCAATAGTCGCAACAATTAATTTAATATTGCCGTTCATAAATTGCTGTTGAATATGCTGACGCTGCTCGCTTTTCATGCCAGCATGATACGCTTGTGCGTTAAAACCTTGTTGTTGTAATTGCTGTGCTACTTGCTCAGCCGTTTGCTGTAAAGTGACATAAATAATACCAGACACCTTGGCTTTATCTTGTAGCCAAGTATGTAAAACAGACACTTTTTCATGGCTGCTCACGCCTTGCACTGACAAATGCAAATTATCACGATAAAAGCCCGTCAATGTAATGTCTTGTTCGTTAATGGCAAACTTACTGCCCATATCAGCAACCACTTTTGTTGTTGCTGTTGCGGTTAATAACAGCGTTTGCGGAATATTAAACGCACGCTGATATTGTGGTAATTTTAAATAATCGGGGCGAAAATTATGTCCCCATTCTGAAATACAATGCGCTTCATCAACGACTAGCAGTGAAATAGGCACTTGCGCTAAAAACTGACGAAACCTCTCGTTATTTAAACGCTCAACTGAGATCATTAAAATTTTAATCTCGCCATTACGCACACCATTCATTACCACCGTACTTTGCTCGCGGGTTTGCATAGAATCAATACTCGCCGCCGCTATATTTTTACTAGCTAAAAATGCTAATTGATCTTGCATTAACGCCAGCAAAGGTGAAACCACTAACGTTAAATGCGGTAGTTGTGTAGCAGGTAATTGATAGCATAAGGATTTACCCGAGCCCGTCGGAAAAATAGCGGCGGCACTGCGACCTGCAAGAATGGTATCAACCACTTGCTGTTGGCCTGTATTAAAGCAATTAAAGCCAAAAATTTGTTGTAATACTTGTGTGGAGTTAACTGCCATGCTTGATCATTGCCAATAACTTACATTATATAAATTGATTATCGCAGATATTCACCCTAGTGATAAGCAGCGTGTTATAATTTGTTTTTCCTCAGCATAATTTTTAAGCATAGTCATGATCACGATTATTTCGCCAGCACAGTTTAAACAAATCCCGTGGAAAAACGGCAAAGGTACCACCACAGAATTAGCTATTAATGAAGGTGGCACGCTTGATGATTTTGACTGGCGACTCAGTATTGCTAGTGTCGTAGAAGATGGTGAGTTTTCAGACTTTAGCGGTTATTGGCGCAATTTAGTATTGATTTCAGGTAACGGTATTTCACTACAACATACCCATAATAGAGAAACCAAAACAGATGATTTGTCTGAATTATTGCAAATTTCAAGCTTTGATGGTGGTAGTATAACGCGCGGTAAATTAGTCAATAATAAGATTACTGATTTTAATATTATGGCTAAGATAGGTGAATATAAAGCAGAAGTAAGCACTTACACAACGAAAGAAAAAGTAAAAATAACTCCTTGCGATTTATGTTTTGTTTACAGCCTTGCTAATGAATTGAGCATCACCACAGCAAATAAAAGCAGCCAACAGACACCAGCCGAACATTTGTTAAAAATTAGTTCACCTATGACAAAC
>WGGB01000242.1 GCA_015491935.1 Alteromonadaceae bacterium | reverse complement strand
ATGTAGGTCGCTGCTTGTCCGCGACAAATTGCTGTTTTCTAAAAAGAGCGAACCTACATATATAATTAATAACTTAGGCATATATTGTGAAAGTATCAGCAAGAAGAAAATCCCGTGAATTTGCGGTTCAAGCCATTTATTCGTGGCAGTTAAGTAAAAATGATTTAAATGAAATTGAAACAAATTTTTTGATTGATAATCAAAAAAGACGTTTTGATATTCCTTATTTTCAGTTGTTATTGCGTGGTGTTGGTGAGCATTTAGAATCGTTAGATGCTGCCATTGCTCCTCATGTTGATCGCCCATTAGCTGAAATAGATCAAGTTGAAAAAGCTATTTTACGTATGGCTGTTTTTGAGTTAAGCGAAGTAAAAGATGTTCCTTATAAAGTTATTATTAATGAATCGATTGAATTAGCAAAATCTTTTGCTGCTGATGATAGTCATAAGTTTATTAACGGTGTGCTAGACAAAACCGTTAAATTATTACGCCCACAAGCATAATAATTAACAATTACACTATTATGAAAGAATTTGAACTCATTAAGCGTTATTTTGCTGAGCAATCAATAACGCGAAAAGATGTTATATTAGGCATCGGTGATGATTGTGCTGTAATTTTGCCAGCAGAACGTCAGCATATTGCTATTACCACAGATACTTTAGTGGCAGGTGTGCATTTTCCCTTAAATACTAGCGCTAGAGCTATTGGCCATAAAGTTGTGGCAGTAAGTTTATCTGATTTAGCCGCCATGGGTGCAGAGCCTGCTTGGTTGTCATTAGCGATAACATTGCCTGAAATAAGTGAGAGTTGGGCTGCGGATTTTAGTGCGGGTGTTTTTGAATTATGTGAATTTTATAATGTTCAACTTATTGGTGGAGATACAACTCAAGGCCCTTTAAGTGTTACGGTTACTGCTCAAGGTTATACACCCACAGATAAGTTTTTAACGCGCAGCGGTGCTAAAGTAGGTGATTGGTTATTTGTGACGGAAAATATTGGTGATGCGGCATTAGCATTACAATATCTTCAAGGACAACTTGATGTAGAAGAAGTGCATCGGGCTAGCATTCAAACAAAGTTAGACTTTCCTAAGCCTAGAATTTTGGCAGGGCAAGTATTGCGTGATTATGCTTCTGCCGCTATTGATATTTCTGATGGTTTAGCCGCTGATTTAAGCCATATCTGTACGGCATCTAATGTTGGTGCTAGTTTAGTTTTAGATAAGTTACCTATTTCTACAGCATTACGAGAGTCTTTACCGTTAATGGATGCTTATAAGTTAGCGCTAACCGGAGGTGATGATTATGAATTGTTATTTACCGTTGCTGCAGATAACAGGGTCGCTATGGAAACCGCTCTTGCGACGACTGGCGTAAAAATAACTTGTATTGGGCAATTAGATTCGTCTAATAAAATAAAAACATTATTTAACGATGAGTCTGTTTGTTTTGATTTACAAGGCTTTGAACATTTTTCAGATAAATAAAGATTAGTTCGTTGTAAATCGCGTTATCCTGACAAAGGTCAGGATCTAAAAAAATCATAAATAAAAAACCAATAAATAAAACATTAAATTAAATGACAAAAAATAATTAAATGACAAAAAATAATGCACCCCAGTTTAATTTAAAAGACCCTATTCACTTTCTCGCTTTAGGTTTTGGTAGTGGTTTAGCCCCTAAAGCTCCCGGTACTTTTGGAACACTCGTTGCTGTTCCCTTAGTTTTATTATTCTCTAATCTTTCCCCTTTTTATTTAGCATTACTTATTTTATTTATGAGTCTTAGTGGTATTTATATTTGTGGAAAAGCAGCCAAAGATGCAGGTGTGCATGATCATGGTGCGATTGTTTGGGATGAAATCGTCGGTTTGATGATCACTATGTTTATGATGCCAATAACATGGCAAACTATGTTAGTTGGTTTTGTGCTGTTTCGTTTTTTTGATATTTTAAAACCTTGGCCGATTTCTTATTTAGATAAAAATTGCACTGGTGGTTTTGGCATAATGATTGATGATATTGTGGCAGGACTTGCTGCTTGGCTAATTATGTGGGTAATATTTTAGCAACTATAATGACTGGTTAAATGTAGGTCGGCCTGAGCGTCGCGAAGCCCGAAAAATATCGAGGTAAGCATCGACCTACAAC
>WGGB01000241.1 GCA_015491935.1 Alteromonadaceae bacterium | reverse complement strand
CGGTTAACTCTAATACTTCTGATTGAAGTAATACCGCATCAAGTAATTCATCAATACCTAAACCAGATTTAGCAGATACATGAACAAACTGTACATCTCCACCCCAATCTTCAGGAATAATATCATGTTGTGCTAATTCATTCTTCACTCGATCTGGATCAGCCGCTTCTTTATCCATTTTATTAACTGCGATAATAATAGGTGCACCCGCCGCTTTAGCATGCTGAACCGCTTCAACAGTTTGTGGCATAACACCATCATCAGCAGCAACCACTATTATTACAATATCAGTAGCTTTTGCACCGCGAGAGCGCATTGCAGTAAACGCAGCATGGCCTGGAGTATCTAAGAAGGTAATCATACCATGACCCGTTTCTACGTGATAAGCACCAATATGCTGAGTAATACCACCGGCTTCGCCTGCTGCAACTTTCGCCTTACGAATATAATCAAGTAATGATGTTTTACCGTGATCAACGTGTCCCATTATAGTAACAACAGGTGCACGTGTGATTGACTCACCGACCTCGCCTCGATCTTGTAACACATCTTGTTCAAGAGCGTTTTCTTTTACTAAGACGACTTCACGACCCATTTCTTCAGCAACTAACGCTGCTGTTTCTTGATCTATTACTTGGTTGATGGTTGCCATAGCGCCCATTTTAAACATTACTTTAACAACTTCAGCACCTTTAACCGACATTTTATCGGCTAATTCTGCCACTGAAATAGTTTCGCCAATGCGCACGTCTTTATTTTTAACTTCAACAGGCTTCTGAAAACCATGTTGTAAACTTTTTGGAGCCGCTAAAGTTTGTTTGTTTCGACCTTTACCTTTACCAAAACGAGCATTTTTATCTTGTGTTGTTGATTTTTTCTTACGACGACGACGGCTGCCACCTTCATCTTCTTTATCAACTTTATCTTCAGCTTCTTGCGCATAAACCGATGAAGTTACGTGAACGACTTCTTTTTCTTTGGCTTTACGGGCTTCGTCTTCAGCTTTCCAGCGTGCTTCGTTTTCTTCAGCTAATTTTTTAGCGGCTTGTGCAGACTCTTTTGCTTCTTGTTCAGCTTTAGCCGCTGCTTCAGCTTCTTGTTGCAAACGTAGTTTTTTAGCTTCTTTAGACTCAACAATAGGAGCCACTTCTTTTGCTTTTACTTTTGTTGCATCAATTTCTTGTGCTTTAGCTTTTGCTATTTCTTTTGCCTTTTTATTAACTTCTAATTTAGCCGCTTGCGCAGCTTTGGCATTTTCAGCTTCTTTTTCAGCAGCAACTTTTGCTTCTTCTGCAGCTTTTGCTTCTGCTGCAACTTTGGCTTGAGCTGCAATTGTTGCTTCTTCTGCGGCTTTTGCTTCTGCGGTGGCTTTTTCTTGTTCGGCTTGTTGCTCTTCAATCTCACTACGTTTTACATAAGTACGCTTTTTGCGTACTTCAACTTGTACTGATTTTGCTTTGCTACCAGAACCAACTGTTAATGTGGATTTTTTCTTGCGATTCAATGTCATACGACTTGGACTCGCAGAAGATTCACCACCATGTTGTTTTTTCAAAAAAGATAAAAGATTTTCTTTTTCTTGCTCTGTGACTGAATCGTTTACTTTTTTAGTTAAACCTGCGTCTTTTAGCTGTTCAACTAACTTTTCAACAGGTGTACCTATTTCACTAGCAAGTTGTGCTACTGTTATTTCTGTCATCTATAATTTACCCCTGTTACTTATTCTTCGTTAAACCAGCAAATATTACGTGCGGCCATGATTAATTCACCCGCTTTCGTTTCGCTAAGTTCTTCAATATCTGCAATTTCATCAACTCCCTGCTCAGCTAAATCTTCTAAGGTGATAACACCGCGACTAGCTAATACATAAGCAAGATGCTTCTCTAAACCGTCTAGCGCTAATAAATCAGCGGCAGGTTCGGCACTTTCTAAATTTTCTTCATTAGCTAAAGCTTGGGTTGTTAACACCGCTTTTGCGCGTTCACGTAATTCTTCAACTAAATCTTCATCAAAACCATCAATGGCTAATAATTCTGCGACAGGTACATAGGCAATTTCTTCTAATGAAGTGAAACCTTCATCGGCAAGTACCAAAGCAAAATCTTCATCAATATCTAAATGTTCAGTAAAAACACTAAGTACTTTATCATTTTCAGCTTGATGTTTTTCTTCCATATCTTTAACTGTCATAACATTCAGTTCCCAACCCGTTAATTGGCTTGCTAAACGAATGTTTTGACCGCCACGGCCAATTGCCATTGCTAAATTATCTTCAGCTACGGCGATGTCCATGGTGTTTTTATCTTCATCGACAATAATAGAGGCAACTTCAGCGGGGGCCATTGCATTAATAACATATTGTGCTGAATTATCATCATAAAGTACGATATCAACACGTTCGCCATCAAGTTCACCTGAAACGGCTTGTACACGTGAACCACGCATACCGACACAAGCACCTACGGGATCAATACGTTTATCATTACTTTTTACAGCAATTTTAGCGCGCGAACCAGGATCACGGGCTGCGCCCATAATATCTAGCATTTCTTCGCCAATTTCAGGTACTTCAACACGGAAAAGTTCAATGAGCATTTCAGGTTTAGTACGGCTGATAAATAACTGTGCACCACGCGCTTCTGGTTTAATTTCATAAAGTAAACCACGTACGCGATCACCAGGACGAAATTGTTCGCGAGGTAATAAATCATCACGATAAATTATTGCTTCAGCATTGCTGCCTAAATCAACAATAACGCTTTCTCGATTGGCTTTTTTTACTACACCAGTAACAATTTCGCCAATTTGATCTTGATAAGCATCAACAACAAGCGCTCGTTCAGCTTCACGTACTTTTTGTACAATGACTTGTTTGGCCGTTTGCGTGGTAATGCGATCAAACTTTACTGATTCAATCTGATCTTCAACGTATTGACCAACTTCCATTGAAGGATCATCATATTGAGCTGCAGCTAAAGTTATTTCTGCATAATGATTTTCCATTGGCGTTTCATTTTCATCAATAACTAACCAACGACGAAAAGTGTCAAACTCACCTGTTTTACGGTCAATTGATACGCGAACTTCAATATCGCCTTCATATTTTTTCTTTGTAGCCGTTTCTAAAGCAACTTCCATTGCTTGGAAGATGCTCTCTCGGGGTAACGCTTTCTCATTCGAGACAGCATCAACAACTAGTAATACTTCCTTACTCATGTTACTTAGCCTCATTCATTTTTATAATTAAACCTACCAGTTTTGTTTTAAACAAAACTATATATATTCGTTACGATTAAAACTGTGGAACAATATGCCCTTTATCCACATTATTTATATCTATTTCGTATGCTTCGCCATCAACAGTAATAATTAAATTATTACCCTCTATTGTATCAAGCTTACCTTTAAACTTACGCCGACCATTTAAAGGTATTGATAATTTCACATTAATAATTTCACCAATAATCTCTTGGTAATGTGACATTTTAAATAATGGACGATCTAAACCTGGCGATGATACTTCTAAATTATATTCGCTACTAATAGGATCTTCGACATCTAAGATAGCACTAACTTGGCGACTGACTTCTGCACAATCATCTACATCGATACCATTAGGGTGATCAATATAAACTCGTAATACCGAGTGTTTTCCAGCATTGAGAAATTCAATACCTAATAATTCTTTACCTGTTTCTTCAACAGCAGGACTTAACATATCAGTTAGCTTATCTTCAAACTTTGCCAATACCTTTCTCCTAAAAACAATAAACTTACTTGAGCTAAAGCTCAAAAACAAAAAAAGGGCATAAAGCCCAGTACATAATGGTTCATAATTTGTTTGCCACATTATCTAATATAACTATATTAAATAATGCTTAACGCACAAAAAAGCCCCTGAACATTGGGGCTTTAATAACTAAACTATTTAATATAAATGTTTAGTTTTGCTTTATTTTTTGTGAATACACTTATTTAAGTCCGCATAAATCAAGCTAACTACTTATATTTATACAACACCCCAGATAAATAACCATTTCGATAACAAACACAAAATTAAAGCAGGCGTATTATATAGCGAGACAATACATAACACAATAGTATTTATCGGTGATTTATTTTTTGTCGCATTAAAATGACTTTTTTGTTCATTTATTATGTTTATGCAAAATTATTGTCTTTCACCTGAGTTTTAGTTTTCTTTTAGGCGTGGGTTAATTTACACACTTTCAAATGAGGGGATAAATTCCTCTTACAAAATTAGCTAACTTATCGCGCCGTTAATACCTGCGTTAAATAATCTTTTTTACCCTTTATGCGTTCTAAGTGTGGATATTTAAGCCCGCCGTCATAATCTATTTTAATCGTTTTATAATGATTAAAATCTTTAACCAATAGCACAATAGGCTTATGGTTTTGCTTTGCTGTTGTAACAGCATCTTTTAACACTTCTCCACTAAATTCTTCACCATTAACCGCCACAATAGTCATACTAGGTGATAAACCAGCATTAAATGCGGGACTATCCCAAATAACATCCTTTAATGTTCCATTATCCTTAACCATAAAACCTAATGAATAAACAAAATCAGTACTTTTATAACGTTTTTCAGCGGCACTTACCGCGACTGAGGGTTTATCGTTATATATCAACTTCCAGCCTTGATCGTTAAAAGATTTAGACAAGTTTTCATGACCGATTAAACGACTCTCAAGAAAATCATGCCAATTATAAGTTTCAATACTATTTAAGGTACTAACAATATCAGTAAAATTATAAGTATTAACGTCCCAATCACCATCATTCATACCAAAAAAGGCTTTAGCAAAATCATCAAGTGATTTTTTATCATTTGATAAATAACGCAATTTTGCATCAACTGCGAACCAAATTAATTCACCACCAGAATAATAATCTTCACTCATTTGATAATTTCTAAAGGGTAATGAAGCGCGTTGCGCAATAGTAGGATCATTCGTGGTATCTAAAATGTTTCGCCATTGCATACCTGGACGACCTTTATCATAGCGTGCTGCTAACATAGCCAGTACCGCTATGCCTTGCTTATGGCTCCATAATCCTGATCGTACTGAAAATATTTGTCCCCAATATTGTGTTTGACCTTCATAAAGCCATAAACCACTAGCTTGTTTTATTTGATTATAGGTAGGTGTCCATAATTTTTCAGGACGACGATATTTACCATTCCACGAATGATTAAATTCATGTGCGAGTAAATCTCGGCCACGCCATGACTTTTCCCAATCGGTAAAGTAGTAAGGTTTCGCACTATTTTCACTAGAGCGATGATGCTCCATACCAATACCACCTAATTTTGTTGTCAGTGCTAATAAAAAATCATAATGATCAAAATGATACGCACCATAAACCTTAATCATTTGCTCAACTAACTTTTTATGTGCAGCAAGCTCGTCTTTAGTAATAGCGAGATCTTTTGCCTTATCAGCAAAAACATTTAAATAAATTAGTGTTTTTTTATGAGATTTAGCATCATCATTTAAAGCAACTCTTTTATAATAGCGACCAGCAAATAATGGCGAATCAACTAAATTTTCAAAATCGATGGTTTTAAATTTTACTTTGTTTTTACGGTGTTTTTTAGTCGTTAACGCCGTTGCATAATGCCAACCTTTAGGTAGTACTACACTAGCAGAAAATTGTATTTTACGGCTGTAATAACCTTCAGGGTACAAAACTACAGTATTCCATTGTAAATTTAACATTTCAGGTGTCATCACCACGCGCCCTTGACTACTATTTTGCGGTGACAAAAATTGAAAACTAAGGCTAATTTCATCAATGCCTTTGGGTACGGTTAAATTAAACGCATAAATATTAGCAGCATCACGTTGCCATTTGATGGTTTTATCATTGGCGGTTATTTTTAATCCCGCAAGTTTATTTATTGGCCCAACGGGTGAATGATGACCAGGGATCCATGCTGGGTACAACAAGGTTAATTTTCCTGAACTCACGGGAATGCTTTCATTTACTTGAAAAATACGATGCGCTAGATCAGTAGCATCGACTTTAAGTTTTATCGTGCCTTGATAAGCCTTATCTATGGGTTGTAAAGCATCTGGCTGTGGAATATCTGCTCGTGCAGGCATGGCTAAAAATAACAATGCACTGAGAGTAACAATGATATAATTTTTCACTAAAATCTCCTGTTTTATGATAAAAGTTAACTAACAGTATTTTAAATTACTGCCAGTTAACTTACACAATATAATACGCTCATAGTGCTATTTCACAAAATATTTTACAGAGAAAAACAAATATTCCAAATTTAGATTAGATAAACTTAGCTCAAGCTAATATGAATTAACCAAATTTAACTAACGCATCTTTCAATGCAGCTAAACACAGCGCAACATTTTCAGTGCGCGCAGCATAACCCATTAACCCAATACGCCATGCTTCACCTGCAAATTGCCCTAAACCTGCGCCAATTTCTAGGTTGTATTCATTTAATAAATAGCCGCGTACTTTGGCATCATCAACACCTTGCGGAATAGCAACGGTATTAAGCTGTGGTAAACGTTCACCTTCAGGTACAATAAAGTCTAAACCCAACGTTTTCAAGCCTTGTGCTAACGCTTGATGTTGTTGAAAATGACGTGACCAGCTATTTTCTAAGCCTTCTTGTTGTAACATTAATAACGATTCATGCAGCGCATATAATGAATTAACAGGCGCAGTATGATGGTATGCACGCTTTCCTTCACCCGACCAATAAGCCATCACTAACGATTGATCTAAAAACCAACTAGGCACTGGCGTTTTTCGGTTTTGAATTAATTCAACGGCTTGCTCGCTAAAACTTACTGGCGAAATGCCTGGTACACACGACAAACACTTTTGGCTACCTGAATACACGGCATCAATTTGCCAATCATCTACCGCTAATTCAACACCACCTAAAGAAGTAACGGCATCAACAATGGTAATACAATCATATGCTTTAGCGATGCTACATAAAGTTTTAGCATCCGATAATGCACCTGTTGAGGTTTCTGCATGAACAAAAGCAACAAACTTTGCCTCAGGGTGTTGTGTTAACTTATCTTCTAATTGCTGAGGGTTAACTGCTCTACCCCATGTACCGTCAACAATGACACATTTAGCGCCAAGTCGTTGTACATTTTCGATCATGCGCGCACCAAATACACCATTACGGCATACGATCACAGTATCTTCAGGAGTTACTAAATTAACAAAACACGCTTCCATGCCAGCAGAGCCAGGCGCAGACAAAGCAATAGTAAACTTATTATGTGTTTGAAAAGCATATTGTAATAATGACTTAACTTCGTCCATCATGCCAACAAAAGTAGGATCTAAATGACCTACTGTGGGCCGTGCTAACGCTGATAATACGCGAGCACTAACATCGGAAGGGCCAGGCCCCATTAAAGTACGTTGTGGAGGAATAAAAGAAGAAAATGACATAATAAAACCCATATTAGTAATCAGCAGTTAGATGCTATTAGCTTAGCATCTAGCTACAATATAAGTAAATCGTATGAATTTATTTTTGTCATTTTCTATATGAATAATCAGGTGTTTTTAGTCATACTGACGAAGATCAGTATCTAAAACGTATAAAATCAAGACCCTGAAACAAGTTCAGGGTAACATTAGTGCCAAGTTCAGAGTAATGATTATGTCTGTAATATTAAATATAAACATTCTCATCACTAAATTTAACTTCAACGCCTGTTATTTCTGCTTGTTCCACTAAACTTTGAATATACGCTTGAATCGCTAAATGTGAGGCACGATGTATTAAATAACCACGCACTTTATCACGAACCATATCATAATCTAATGGCTTGCCTTCAATTTTACGGTTAATGTTCACCACATGAAAACCATAACGAGATTCAAGTGGTTTATCTCCTAATCCTACTGGCATATTCATTAATTGACGTTCAAATTCAGGTACTGTTTGACCTTTACTAATTTGACCTAATGAACCACCCGTTTCTTTTGAAGGACAAGCAGAATACTCTTTAGCCAAAGCGGCAAATGTAGAAGGCTCGCCATTATTAATTTCTTGTTTAAGTTGACTAATAATCACCTTCGCATTATTTTTAGCCGCATCACGTCCTTCATGATCATCTTTAGCCGCTGCTAATAAAATATGATCTACTTCCATTAGAGGCATAGTGGCAAATTTTTCTCTGTTTTGTTCAAAATAACGTAAACAAGTTTCGTCACTAGGATCATCATAACTGACCTCTTGTGCTAATAGCTCTTGTACTGCATTTTCTTCATTATCACCCGTTGCATCAAAGCCTTTTTTATTGGCTTGATCTATTAATAACTGACGTATGACTAAAGTTTGTCCAGCTTGCTGCACAACTTGTTCAAATTGACTACCTTCATGATATTGCAATTCATTAGCCAATGCTTGTTCTTCAATAATAACACCATTAACAGTAATTTCAGGTAAGGCTTCTTTAGAGGCTGTTGTTGGTTCTTGGGTACCGCATGAACTCATAATTTCTCTCTTCTTTTACTAATGACTCAACATTGTTGCAGCAAGCTACAACCTACAAATAAATCGTTGCAGCAAGCTACAACCTACAAATAAATCGTTGCAGCAAGCTACAACTTACAAATAAATCGTTGCAGCAAGCTACAACCTACAAATAAATTATTACAACAAACAATAATCAAAAGGTTTAATTAGGCTGGAGTAACTGCATATTAATATTAAATAAATAAGGATAAATAACCTAAAAGTAAGTTATTTAACGCTATTAACTTGTAAAGACGATTCTTATTGCTAAGAACCGTCTTTAAATATTCTATAACGCTGAGTTATCTTTCTCTAACGAGTTGATAGTTACGTGCAAAATATTTTACAGGCACGCTGATCATGTGAACTAAACGTGTAAATGGGAAAACCACAAGTAAGGTTAAACCAAAAAATATGTGTAGTTTAAAAATCAAATCAACATGAGCTATTGCTTCTGACGCAGTTACACCTCTCAAAGTCACTATACCTTGAGCCCATTCTGCTAAATGTTCCATTTCTACACCATCTAAATGTTGTGCGGAAGCAAAAATGGTTGATAAACCAAGCAATAATTGGATCAATAACATCACTAAAATAACAATGTCTGATGTTTTTGATGTCGCACGCACTCTTGGATTCATTAAGCGACGTTTTAATAACATCACTAAACCAACTAAGCATAACAAACCAAAGCTACCACCACTGATCATCGCCAACAATTGTTTTTGTGGACTGGTGATCACATGATGATATATTGAGGCTGGCGTTAATAAACCAACAAAATGGCCACACAAGACAAAAATAATACCAATGTGAAACAAGTTACTTGATAGTCTAAAACCTTTTTGATCTAAAAGCTGACTAGAGTCGGCTTTCCAAGTATAAGGTTCGCGATCATAACGGATCCAACAACCAACGACGAACACCGCTAAAGCAATATAGGGATAAATCCCAAATAATAAAAAATTTAAATTTGACATAAGTTTCTCCTTATAATCCCGCAACTTCAGCCGCGTCTGCATCATGCCACTTAATTGGCACTTGATGTACAGTATTTGGATCTAATGAATGTTGTGAGTTTTGTAACCCATTTGAAGAAGGACAACTGTCCACCATAGGATCATCAAAACGAATTTCTTTATCTTCCCACTCTTTATCGATCACCTCGAGAGTGTCATCACGTTCTTCTTTTTTTACTGATTCTTTAATTTCTTGACGGTCAACTTGTTGACCTGAAATATCAATTAAAGCATCAAAAAGAATCGAATAATAACAGTCTCTATCAATTAAGCGCTCTGATAACATCGTTAATAGATGCACAACATCACCAAGCCATTCTTCAACAAACTCGATTGGCTGCTCACTTAAAAACTCCAGATAAAGCGGAATATAATCAGGCAATTGTGACGAATCAACTTCAAAACCATTCGACTTGTAAACATTCATTAAGTCAACCATTGCTTGACCACGATCACGCGATTCGCCATGAACGTGTTCAAATAACAATAGTGATAATGCTCGGCCACGATCAAATAACAAATCGTAGCTTTCTTGTGCATCAAAAATGTCTCTAGCCGTCAATTGGTTGATAAAATCAACCAATTGAGTGCGGTTTTGTTCAGTCAATTCAGTCGTTTTTTCAACGATTGCAATAAGCTCATCCTTTGCCGCAAACATTTCTGCGCTAGGATAATCGAGCAAACGTGAAATTACTTTAAGAATTAACATAACGCTCTCCTAACCAACATTCACAGTTTTAATGATGTCACGTTTGGTGATTTTTTTACCACCGAACATATTAACGTCATTTCCACCATCACTACAGCCATTACCAAAGGTAAAACCACAGCCTGATTTTTCACCGTAAGCTTCAGGAACATTCATTTCACGATGGCCTGTTGGAATAACGAAACGATCTTCATAATTAGCAATGGCTAAATAACGATACATTTCATCGGCTTGTTTTTTAGATAAACCCGCATCTTCCAATACTTGTAAATCTTCAACACCTTCAACATTTTCAGCACGTTTATAAGCACGCATAGCAAGCAAACGCTCTAATGCACGAGCAACAGGCTCTTCATCACCAGCCGTTAGCAAATTCGCCAAATATTTAAGCGGAATACGCAAAGCGCGAATATCAGGAATAACACCAGCTTTACCAATAGTAGCCAAAGTACCTGAGTCAACTGCACTTTGAATTGGGCTCAATGCCGGTACGTACCAAACCATAGGTAAAGTACGATATTCAGGGTGCAATGGTAATGCTAGTTTCCAATCAATCGCCATTTTATATACAGGAGATTTTTGTGCTGCCTCAATGATTGAATCAGCAATACCATCTTTACGTGCTTGCGCAATAATAGCGGGATCATTTGGATCTAAGAAAACTTCTAATTGTTTCTCGTATAAATCAGTTTCAGATGGTGTAGATGCCACTTCTTTAATTCTATCGGCATCATATAAAATGACCCCTAAATAACGAATACGACCTACACACGTTTCACTACAAACTGTTGGTTGACCTGCTTCAATACGAGGATAACAGAAAATACATTTTTCTGATTTTCCTGATTTCCAGTTGAAGTAAATCTTTTTATACGGACAACCCGAAATACACATACGCCAGCCACGACATTTTTCTTGGTCAATCAAGACAATACCGTCTTCTTCACGTTTGTATATTGCGCCTGATGGACAAGAAGCCACACACGCTGGATTTAAACAATGCTCACACAAACGCGGTAAATACATCATGAATGTGTTTTCAAATTCACCGTACATTTGTTTTTGCATATTATCGAAATTTTTGTCTTTAGAGCGTTTTTCAAACTCTGTACCTAAAATTTCTTCCCAGTTTGGACCCCACTCAATTTTTTCCATACGCTTGCCGGTAATAACAGAGCGAGGACGAGCTGTTGGCTGATGTTTTACTTCTGGTGAAGTATGCAAATGCTGATAATCAAAATCAAATGGTTCATAGTAATCATCAATTTCAGGTAAATTCGGGTTAGCAAAAATATTGGCTAACACACGGTATTTACCACCAATTTTAGGTTCGATGTTACCGTCAGATTTACGTATCCAACCACCTTTCCACTTGTCTTGATTTTCCCATTCTTTAGGGTAACCAATACCAGGTTTTGTTTCGACATTGTTAAACCACGCGTATTCAACACCTTCACGCGAGGTCCAAACATTTTTACAAGTAATTGAACATGTATGACACCCGATACACTTATCAAGGTTTAATACCATACCTATTTGAGAACGAATTTTCACAATTCTACTCCTTAAGCTTTATCTGGGTTAGTTGGAAGAGCACGTGGTAATTTATCAGTGTTGCTAGCGTCAAAGCAATCATCATCTAACCAGTCCACCTTATCCATTTTACGTATAACTACCATTTCATCACGATTAGAGCCAACCGTACCGTAGTAGTTAAAGCCATAAGCTTGTTGTGCATAACCACCAATCATATGTGTTGGATTCATCACTACGCGAGTTACTGAGTTATGATGGCCACCACGCGTACCTGTCATTTCGCTACCAGGTATATTCATAATACGTTCTTGAGCATGGTACATCATGGTCATACCTTGATTAACTCGTTGCGAAACAACCACGCGACAAGCAATAGCTCCATTCTCGTTAAACACCTCAACCCAATCGTTATCTTCAATATCCGCTTCTTTTGCATCAACCTCACTCATCCAAATAATTGGACCACCGCGAGATAATGTCAACATTAACAAGTTATCAGAATAAGTACTGTGAATACCCCATTTTTGATGTGGGGTGATCCAGTTAAGTACAATTTCTTTGTTACCATTAGGTTTACTGTTTTTAATCATTTTTGTCGTTTTAGTGTCTATCGGTGGATGATAAGACATCATTTGCGAACCAAATGCTTGCATCCATTTATGATCTTGATAGAACTGTTGACGCCCTGTGATTGTTCTCCACGGGATATACTCATGTACGTTGGTATAACCAGCGGTATAACTCACGTGTTCATCTTCTAAGCCAGACCATGTGGGTGAAGAAATAATTTTACGTGGTTGTGCTTGAATATCACGAAAACGAATTTTTTCATCATGCTTAGGTTTAGCCAAATGCGTATGATCAAGTCCTGTAAACTCACCTATCGCTTCCCATGCTTTAACCGCAACATTACCATTGGTTTCTGGTGCTAAGGTTAATACCATTTCAGCAGCATCAATAGCAGAATTAAGCTGAGGACGACCCTCACTAATACCTTCGTCAGTAACACGATGATTTAAATCACCTAACAGTTTCACTTCTTCTTCTGTATTCCAACCAATACCTTTACCGCCATTGCCTAATTTTTCTAATAATGGACCCACAGAGGTAAACTGCTTGTAAATATTAGGATAGTCACGCTCTACCGTTACCATATTAGGCGCCGTAATTCCTGGAATTAAATCACACTCACCTTTTTTCCAATCTTTTACATCAAACGGTTGTGCTAATTCGCCAACAGTATCATGTAACATTGGCACCGTAACAAAATCTTGCTCTACACCTAGTGTGCCTACTGCAACTTCAGAAAATGCTTTCGCGATACCTTTAAATATTTCAAAATCAGATTTTGCTTCCCATGCAGGATCAACGGCAGTTGATAATGGATGAATAAATGGATGCATATCAGAAGTATTTAAATCATCTTTTTCGTACCATGTTGCTGTAGGTAAAATGATATCTGAATACATACAGGTTGATGACATTCTAAAATCTAATGTGGTTACAAGATCTAATTTACCTGTTGCCCCTTCTTCTACCCATTCTGCTTCTTCTGGCTTAAAGCCTTCAGTTTTACCTAAATCTTCATTCATAACGCCATTTTTAGCGCCCAATAAATATTTAAGCATATATTCATGGCCTTTACCTGATGAACCCAGTAAGTTTGAACGCCAAATAAACATATTACGCGGGAAGTTTTCTGGTGCATCTGGCGCTTCAGCAGCAAATTTTAAGTTGCCGTTTTTAAGCTCTTGTACCGCAAAATCTTTTGCCGACATACCCGCCGCTTCAGCATCTTTAACTAATTGTAAAGGATTACGATTTAACTGTGGTGCAGACGGCAACCAGCCCATACGTTCTGCTTTAATATTATAGTCAAGCGTATGTTCAGGAAATTCTTCTTTATTCGCCAAAGGTGACAAGGTTTCATGAACACTTAATTTTTCATGGCGCCATTGTGACGAATGATTGTAAAAGAATGAAGTACCATTCATTTGACGCGGTGGACGAGACCAATCTAAACCGAAGGCAAGGGGCAACCAACCAGTTTGTGGACGTAGTTTTTCTTGACCCACATAATGCGCCCAACCACCGCCAGATTGACCAACACAACCACACATCATTACCATATTCATTAGACCACGATAATTCATATCTAAGTGATACCAGTGATTCATACCAGCACCAACAATGATCATTGACTTACCTTTGGTTTTATCCGCAGTATCGGCAAATTCACGCGCAATTTTAATCACTTTTGAGCGATCTAAGCCCGTAATTTTTTCTTGCCAAGCCGGAGTGCCAGGAACGCTAGCATCATCGTAACTAGAGGCGACATTTTCACCACCTAAACCACGATCAATACCATAGTTAGCCATCATTAAATCATAAACCGTAGCGACTAAGTATTCCTTTCCGTCAGCACTCATAATGGTTTTACTTGGCACATTACGTACTTGAATAGCTTCTTGTCCATCAGCTGTCCACGCCGTATTGGTAGCATCCGCAGCAAAGTTAGGAAATGCTACAGGGGTTACGTTAGCGTTATCACCAAGCAAAGTTAATTGTAATTTGGTCTCGCTACCTGTTTTACCTTCACGCTCTTGAATATTCCACTTACCTTTTTCTCCCCAACGGTAACCAACAGAGCCAGTAGGCGAAACAAGTTCATTAGTATTTTCATCTAAAGCAATAGTTTTCCATTCTGGATTATTCTCTTGGCCTAAATTATCCGCTAAATCTGAAGCGCGTAAAAAGCGTGTTGATTTAAATGAAGTGCCGTCAACTGCAGGACCATCAAGTTTTTCAAGCAATACCAACATTGGAAAATCAGTATATTGACGAACATAATTAGTAAAATATTCACTTGGTTTTTCTAAGTGATATTCTTTTAAAATAACATGACCAAAAGCCATACCCAAGGCAGCATCAGTACCCTGTTTAGGGTTTAACCATTCATCAGTAAGTTTTGAAACTTCAGCATAATCAGGCGTAATTGAAACCGTTTTGGCACCTTTATAACGAACTTCTGTAAAGAAATGCGCATCAGGGGTACGAGTTTGTGGAACATTAGAACCCCAAGCAATGATATAGTTTGAATTATACCAGTCTGCTGATTCAGGTACATCTGTCTGTTCACCCCATACTTGTGGAGAAGCAGGAGGTAAATCACAATACCAATCATAAAAGCTTAAACAAACACCACCAATTAAAGATAAATAACGAGAACCAGCAGCATAAGAAACCATAGACATCGCTGGAATAGGTGAAAAACCTACAACCCGATCGGGTCCATATGTTTTTGTAGTATAAACGTTAGCTGCACCAATTATTTCATTCACTTCATCCCAACTAGAGCGAACAAAGCCTCCTAAACCACGTTTTGATTTATAAGCATCGCACTTAGTTTTATCTTCAACAATACTCCCCCAAGCTTTAACAGGATCCATCGTTGCACGCGCAGCGCGCCATAATTTTAATAATGGTTTGCGCACTTTGGGATATTTTAGACGGTTAGCGCTGTATAAATACCAAGAGTAACTTGCTCCACGAGGACAACCACGTGGTTCATGATTTGGTAAATCAGGGCGAGTACGCGGGTAATCAGTTTGTTGGGTTTCCCAAGTAACCAAACCATTTTTAACATAAACTTTCCATGAACAAGACCCCGTACAGTTTACCCCATGGGTTGAACGTACTATTTTGTCATGTTGCCAGCGTTGGCGATAGCTGTCTTCCCACTCACGACCTTCATTGGTAGTATCACCATGACCGTCGCTAAATTCGCCAGTTTTCTTTTTAAAAAACTGTAAGCGATCAAGAAAATGACTCATCTTTTTTTCTCCGTTGAAATGAACCGACTTAAGCTTAAATAATCTAAAGGATAGACGGTTTATTGTAATTTAGTAGTTAAATTTATTAAGGTACTATTACGATTAAAGAGTTAAAAAGAAAGCCGATTTTTATATTAATTAAAAACCAACCTTCTTCATAATATCCTTATTCTTTATGTGAATACTTAAGGATTATGATGCTCAGCACCTTTACGTAAATAAAACCACCAGTTAATACCGATACACACGGCATAGAATATTGCGAAACCAATTAAGGCATTTTCTGGTGTCGTTAATTTAATTTGCTCACCTAACACTTTAGGAATATAAAATGCACCGTAAGCTGCGATAGCAGAAGTCCAACCTAATACAGGACCAGCTTGTTCTTTATTAAATACCATTGAAATAGTACGGAAGGTAGAACCATTGCCAATACCTGTTGCCGCAAATAAGAATAAAAACAACACAAAAAACGGCACAAAATATTCTTCTGGTGTTGCACTCGCATAAGCTTGTTTCATATAGTAAGCCACACCTAATGCACTAGCAACCATAACCACTGAACAATATTGTGTTACTTTAGCGCCACCCATTTTATCAGCCATCCAACCACCGATAGGACGAATTAACGCACCAATAAAGGCACCCATCCAAGCATACATTAACGCACTAGGACCATTAGCATTAATCGTATTATGTGTCATTACACCATCAACCATAATATGTTGATAACCAAAAATAACTTTTATAGAAAGAGGAAAAGCCGCCGCAAAACCAATAAAAGAACCAAAAGTCATCGTGTAAATAACACTCATTACCCAAGTGTGAGGATTATTAAATATTTTATATTGACGATCTAAATTTTCTTTGATTTTACCGGGTAAAAATTTTAATAGCATTACCGTTGCACCAACAACACCAATTAATACCATTTCTTTAGGAACACCAAAACCAGAACCGTTAACAGAAGCGGGCAACAATAACCACAAACCAGCAATTGCAGTGGCAAAACCAATTAATAACATAATTGAAATCATACCAAAAGAAATAATAGGGTTTGGTAAATCAGGCGTTACATGAGGCGCTTTAATATTATTCATACCAAACCAACCAACAATAACGAGTGGTACTAAGAATAAAAGCCATACATAACCAGCATTAAAAATCCACGCATCACTACCTGCGGGAATTTTGCCAATTAATGTACCCGAAGTATTCACTAAGGTCATTGGGTCTCCACCAAACAAACCAAAAGTCATCACTAAAGGCACTAAAATTTGCATTGTAGTAACACCAAAGTTACCTAAACCAGCATTTAAGCCTAATGCTAAACCTTGTTGTTTTTTAGGGAAGAAAAAACTGATGTTAGACATTGAAGAGGCAAAGTTACCACCACCAAAACCAGACAACAAAGCAAGACCTTGAAAAACCCATAATGGCGTATTTATGTCTTGTAAGGCGATACCTGCACCAACAGCTGGCAATATAAGTAACGCGGTAGTAAATACAATCGTATTACGACCACCACATAAACGAATAAAAAAGCTGCTGGGAATACGTAATGTTGCACCTGTTAAGCCCGCAATAGCCATTAGCGTAAATAATTCTGATTTTTCAAATGGAAAACCTAAGTTTAACATTTGAACCGTAATGATCCCCCAATATAACCATACTGCAAAACCACAGAGTAAGCTTGGAATAGAGATCCAAAGGTTGCGATTAGCAACCTTTTTACCTTCACTTTCCCAAAACTTGGGATCTTCTACGTCCCATTTTTCGATATCTGACATTGTTTTCTCCAACTTATCAGTATTTTTTAATTTAGTTCCTAGCATAAAAGAACCGTTTATTTCACAAAGATTTATTTCTAACTGAGGCTAAAATAGCAATTAGATATAAATCAATATTGATACAGATCAAAAAGGCAGAAAAAGAAAATACTCCAGATACAGATAACTACCACTTAAGTAGTAGTGACACTAGCAATGTAATAATATGATTTGATTGAAAAAACAAAAAAAATTAAAAAGTATCAAAGTCAGAATAAGTATTAACAACTATTTAGTAGTAGAACTATCACAACAACCATATTTTCAGTATGCTACTCATTATTAATGACACTAATAACTAATATAGCGATAGCACTTTGTTTAACGAAACCTCGTCAAGTACCTCTTTAGTTGCCCGTGTTGGGCAAATTATTACGCTTATAATCACGTTGGGTATTATCAGCATGATTTCTTCTATGCTAGTCACTGAAAGTCTTAGTGGTGATGCCGCTAAAATTAATAGTGCGGGTGCATTAAGAATGCAAGCTATACGTATATCTAGAGCTTATATGATTCAAAATACTGATAAGCAGTTACTTGACAAAGAAATTAAAAATTTTGATCAGCATTTAAAAAACTTATTGGCTGGTGGGTTATTAAGCTCAGGCAGTAATGAAGAAATAGCACAACAATATCAAGATTTAATCAATGCTTGGAAAAAAATAAAGCAACAAAAAGATATTCCTTATTCGCCACAAAAAAACAAACAAATTTTTGCTAAATTTGATCGTTTTGTCGATGTAATTGATAAGTTAGTTACACTACTACAAATTGAGTCAGAAAAAAAACTCAGCATATTAAGATTAATTCAAGGTATAAGCTTACTCTTAGTCTTGATCATATCAACTATCGTATTAATAAAATTAAATAAATCAGTTATAATACCGTTAAAACAACTAGTTAAGGTAGCGAATGAAACGGGAAAAGGAAACTTTGAGCTTAAAGCTCAATATCAAGGAGATGACGAATTAGGCGTATTATCACGTGCCATTAATCAAATGGCGAGTGAACTAAAAAGCACCTACCAAGATTTTGAACAACGAGTAGCACAAAAAACTCAGCAACTAACCCAGTCAAATCAATCGTTAGAAATGCTTTATCATGCAGCAAAACAGCTAACCAGTTATGATTCACACCATATATCAGCTAAAGAAAACCAACAAATTGACCCGAAAATAATTAAAGAATTAGAACAAGTTTTAGGTTTTGGTCGTGTCAGTATAAAACTAAATAAACATCAGCATAATCACTTAGTTATTGACATTGTTAGCCCTTTTGACACCATAGATCATATTTGTTTTAACCATCTAAAATTTCCTTTAGAAAAACAGACCTTACTTTTTGGTTATTTAATTTGGCAATTCCCTAAAAATGAAAAAGTAGCCCCGTGGCAACAACAAATACTACAAGCCATAGCCGATATTATTGCGACAGCAATTGAATTAGATCAAAAACGAAACAGTGAAAACCGATTATTAATTGTAGAAGAACGTGCCGTTATCGCACGAGAGTTACACGATTCATTGGCACAATCACTTTCATACCTAAAAGTTCAAATGAGTTTACTCACCCGAAAAATGCACAAAAAAGTAGCTGCCGAACAAATTGATGAAACCATTGAAGACATAAAACAAGGCTTAAATAATGCTTACTTACAACTAAGAGAATTACTCACAACCTTTAGATTAAAATTAGACGATCCTTCCTTAGAAAGTGCATTACAAGGCACTATTGCTGAATTTAAAGAAAAATGCCAACATCCTATCAAATTAAGTTACCAATTGCCTGATAACTATCTAAATGCCAATCAAGAAATACATATATTGCAGATAGTAAGAGAAGCCTTATCTAATATCCACAGACACGCTAAGGCAACATTAGCCAATATTGAAATAAATCAAGATGGTGATAAAGTAAAAATAAGCATTAGCGATAACGGCATCGGATTGCCAAAAGAATTTTCACAACCAGGTCATTTTGGTTTAGGGATCATGGAAGAACGAGCAAAATCATTAAATACCTTAATTAATATTAGTAATTTAGCTCCTCATGGCACAATAATCAGCTTAAGCTTTAACAGATAAAAGCCATTAATATAGCGATTAAAACAATAATAAAAACAGAATAAAAAGAGAATAAAATGACTGCTAAAATATTACTCGTTGACGATCATCCCATGTTACGTAAAGGTGTTGCTCAATTAATTTCACTTGAAGATAATTTAGAGGTGAGTGCAGAAGCAAGCTCTGGTGAAGAAGCAATTGCATTGGCAATAAAAAATCCAGTTGATTTAATTTTACTTGATTTGAACATGAAAGGATTAAGTGGTATAGACACCCTAAGCGCACTTAAACGGGCAGAGGTAAAAAGCAAAATTGTTATTTTTAGTGTTTCAGATAACGAAGCTGATGTACTACAAGCACTTAAATTTAATGCTGATGGCTATTTACTCAAAGACAGCGAACCAGAAGAATTAATTACAAAAATTAATATTGCCCTTAAAGGAGAATTTGTAATAAGTGAACCTTTAACACAAATATTAGTGCGCTCTTTGCGTTCTAATCCACAAAAAAATTCATTATTAGAGAGTTTAACGCAACGTGAATTAGAAAACTTAAAACTTATTGCTAACGGCAAAAGCAATAAAGATATCGCCAATAAACTCGGCATTACCGAAGCAACCGTAAAAGTACACGTAAAAAACCTATTAAAAAAATTAGGCCTAAAATCACGAGTTGAAGCAGCATTATGGGCAATAGAGAATAAAATATCTCATTGATATTTAAAACTAATTAATTGATGCTTCTATTTCTTCAGCCAGCTCAGTAAATTGCTGCCATGAGCTGCTATGAAAAGAAAACAAAGTAAAAAGTTGATCTAATTCATCATCAGAAACCATACCTTTAACTTGCATTAAATAAGCCTCACTTAACTTATTTGCTTTATAAAGTAATTTAGCTAATGATTTAATAGGCTTTTTAGTTACCGTTTGCTCTTCTAGTGCATCACAATAAAGTTGTGGCAGTTGCCACTCTTTAGCAATATAAAAACTAATATCGGCTGACATTTCAGACATTAATTTTTTAAATACCTTAGTCCCTGGTGAGCAATCCATCATTATCATACCGAGTGCTTCACACAAGCAATTAAAGATAACAATTTTACCAATATCATGAATTAATCCTAAAAAATAACCATCAAATTCATCTTCGTTATGACTACCTGCCAATAATTCACACAAAGTTGCACAGTGCATTGAATGCACCCATATTTGACGACCAAACATTTTATAATAAATAGGTTTACAAGGAATAACATTGGACATTAATAACGTGGTCGCTATTTTTGAAAGCCCTGAAAGGCCTAGTAAAGATACTGCTCGTTTTAAAGAGCGTATTTCTTGATCTGCCTTACAATAACGCGCAGAATTTGCCACGCGTAAAACTTCTGCAGCAAACGCGGGATCTTTTTCTAAGATATCAACAAAATCAAAAACATCTGAATAAGGATTTTTTAATGTTTTTAATAATTGAATGAGCATTGCAGGTAATGTAGGAATATGCTTACTTAAGCGTTGAGGATCATTTAACACTGTTCTTACTTGTTCTAACGCTTTCTCCTCTAATAAGTTCATGGGTTGTTGATCTTTGGTAGCTTCAAACATTACATCATAAAATGCAGTACTAGTGTCTATAGTCATTGATTAACTCCTTTTAATTACTTTTTATAATATAAATCGAATGTTTTATATTCATTAACTAAACCGTTTATTTATTATTATCATTAACTGTAGCAGTTAACTTGAAAATAATAAAAATAATCAGTAATATTCGCGACCTTTTTTGCGACGAGAATAACAAAATGATTGGTTTTGACTACGGCACCTCTAATTGCGCCGTTGCAGTTATTAAAAACAATAATCCACAACTATTAAATTTAGCCGATCATGGTCGATTTATTCCATCGACCCTTTACTCACCTAGTAGAGACGTTATTGTTAATTGGTTACAACAAAAACTTCCCTTAACACAACAACAATCATTTAAAAAACAACGTCAACAACAATTACAAAAAGGCAACGTCGTACTGCGCGAATTACGTTTAGACGGCATATCTACCGATTTATCTTTTGGCATACAAGCACTCAATAATTATTTAGACGATCCTGAAGAAGGCTATTATATAAAATCCCCTAAATCATTTTTAGGCGCTAGTAACTTATTACCCCAACAAGTAGCCTTGTTTGAAGATATCGTTGCAGCAATGATGAGTAATATTAAAACGCTAACAGAGCAAAACTTACAACGCGAAATAACTAAAACGGTGATCGGTCGTCCGATTAATTTTCAAGGTTTAAAAGGTGAAGAAAGTAATCGTCAAGCACTTACTATACTAACAAGCGCAGCGAAAAAAGTAGGCTTTAAAGACATTGAATATCAATATGAACCTGTTGCTGCGGGGCTTGAATTTGAAGCGACTTTACAACAAGAAACTCGAGTACTTGTTGTTGATATAGGCGGCGGTACCACCGATTGTTCAATGTTATTAATGTCGCCTCAATATAAAACACAACTTGACAGAGCAAAACATTTATTAGCCTATAGCGGTCAGCGTATTGGTGGTAACGATTTCGATATTCAACTTACTCTTAAAGGTATTATGCCCAGTTTAGGTATGAATGGCTTTTTAACCTCAGGAAAGCCAATCCCCACCAACAGCTATTGGCAAGCAGTCGCGATCAATAATATTAACGAACAAACTGAATTTTATAGTACTGCAAATACCCGTTACTTAAATGAATTAGTTAAAGATGCCAATAATAAGCATGAAATTCAACGCTTAGTCAAAGTACAGCAAGAAAAACTCAGCTATCAATTAGTCAATAATGCTGAACAAGCTAAAATAGCACTGACAGAGCAATTTGAACAAACCATAGATTTAAGTTATTTAGATAATGGTTTAACAACGCAAGTTGATCGAAATACCTTACTTAATGCAAGTTCTAGAGAATTAAATGCTATTGCTACACTCATGAAAACGTGTGTTGAACAAGCAGGTTGCCAACCTGAGGTGATTTTTGTTACGGGTGGCACTGCAAAATCGCCTGTTCTAGGGCAATTTATACAAGCACAATTTCCACAAATAAAGTTAGTCGTAGGTGACCATTTTGGTAGTGTTACCGCAGGGCTAGCACGCTATGCACAACTGATGTTTGCCTAGAATTCGTAATATTAAAATTCGTAATATTAGTATTTAATAGCAGAAGTTTTAATTCTGCTTATTAAGTGCAAATTAATGATTATTGTTGCGCCTCGCTACACTCGGGACAAACTACAGCTATTCTCGCTCATACTATAGTTTGCCTCAACAATAGTTAATGCACAGTATAGCCATCTTCTTTGATCATTTTTTTGGCTTTTTCAAGGTCTAGTTGTTCAATCGGTGCGGCTAAATAATAAGGTAGCTGCACTTTATTTTCACTTAATCTTAATAATTTGCTTTCAACTAAACGCTCTACTACAGATTCTAACGTTTCTTCTAATTTTTCAGGTACTTGTTGATACTGGCTTGCCATATAATTAACTAACTCTACTAATGTATGTTCACCATCAGCCAAAGAGATCACAATGCCCATCCAGTCTTCTAATTCAGTCGTTTGTTGTGGGTGCTCAATATCAGCCAAAGCGACCTTATTTCCCGCTCGAGTAAAAACAACAGTACGATAAAAATAATGATTAATATTTAATAAGGTTTTTTTTGTATTTTCCAAAAGTTTTTCCTAAAGTTAATTGTATCTAACAAATGTAATGCACACTTAATCTTGCTCTAAAAAATTATTTTCAATAGAGTCATTCAATAATTTCTTATAACGCTCTGCCCTCACTGCCATATACATAGCTACCATACACGTAGCTAACACTCCATAAAGTAGCATGAAGCAAGCACTATAAACGCCAATAAAATCAACAGCAACACCAAACATAATGGGCAAAGTACAGCCCCCTAAAGCGCCAAGTGCCGCTACTAAACCACCAACACTCCCCATATGATTAGGATAATAATCATAAATTGTTTTATACACACTTGCGCGCCCAAAACCTTGCGCAATACCAATAATAAAAATAAGCAAGGTAAATAACCAAATATTCACTTCAAAAAAAACATTTACATCTTTATTTACACCATGAATAGTCATCGTTGTGGGTGGATAGCTTAAAAAAAACAAACAAACCATACAAATCCAAAAAGCAGTCCAGTTAACCGTTCTAGCACCATAGGCATCAGCAAACCAACCGCCAACAGCTCGCACCATACTCGAACTTGCAACAAACAATAACGTTAGTGCCATGGCTTGTGTTAATGACAATTTATAAGCCGCAACATAATAATGTGGCAACCATAAAATAAGCGCTAAAAAACTACCAAAAACAAAATAATAATAAAGACCAAAACGCCATACTTTTAAGTCTTTCAATGGAGCAGCATAATAATGAAAATCGCGCTTTTTCTTTTCTTGATAAAATTGGCTAATTTCAGGAGAAAAAAGGCGAAATAAAATCGCTATAATAATCATTCCAGCGCCATAGATAGGACCAATGGCTTGCCAACCATAATATTTAATAATAAAAGGAACAAACACTAAGGTTATTGCAGCACCAGCATTACCTGCTCCAAAAACACCTAATGCAAACCCTTGGTTTTTACTATCAAACCAATCAGTTACATAACGAATGCCTATGGTAAAAGATACGCCACTAATACCAAAAGCAAATCCTAACCATATTAAAGAGCTATAGCTTTGAGCATAAGGTAAATAAAAAAGTGGTGGTGCCGTTAATAACATTTGCCAAAAAAACAATTTGCGACATGATATTTTTTCAGCTAAAAAACCAATCGGTATTCTAAAAATAGCTCCCGTAAATATAGGTGCCGCTAACAACAAACCAAACTCTGTCGCACTTAAATCAAAGCGTTCTTTATATTCAATGCCTAAAATAGAATAAAGTGTCCACACAGAAAAACAAGCAGCAAACGCTAACGTAGCCATAGTTAAAGCACGGTAAGAATGTTTTTGTTGTATGTCCATAAAGTACCTAACTAAAAAATAAAGTGATAATAGTTTGTTATTATAGAATAAATTAACTAATGTGTATTTTGCTATATTTTGACATTCATTTTGTTGACCTGTGTCAATAAAGTTAAATCCACAAAAGTGCAAACTATACCCATTATTTTTTTAAGCTTATTTAAAACTTTAACATTTTATTTTAATTACTATTATTGCATGGGCAACATGCAGGAGTTAATGATATGTCATACGATGGAAAAATGAATCTGCTAAGCCTAGCGGATCCAAAAATAAAAATGCTCCATATTACTTGGTTTGCATTTTTTTTAACCTTTGTGGTTTGGTTTAGCCATGCCCCTTTATTAGTTTTTATAAAAGAGGCGTTTAATTTATCTAGCGCCCAAGTTAAAGCCTTAATGATTTTAAATGTTGCTTTAACTATCCCCGCACGTATCGTTATTGGTATTTTGGTAGATAAATTTGGTCCTCGAGTTATTTACAGTGGCTTATTAATTATCTCCTCCTTTATTTGTGTTGGTTTTGCCATGGCTGATAGCTTTGAGCAATTAGCACTTTTTAGATTTTTACTTGGTTTTGTCGGCGCTGGTTTTGTTATTGGTATTCGTTTAGTTGGCGAATGGTTTCCTGCTAAACAAGTCGGTATTGCCGAAGGCATTTATGGCGGTTGGGGTAACTTTGGTAGTGCCGCTGCAGCAATGACTTTACCTTCACTCGCATTATTTTTTGGTGGTGATGACGGCTGGCGTTACGCTATTGGTTTAACGGGTGTTATTGCGGGTATTTATGGTATTTTCTTTTATATTGCTGCGCGTAACACACCTAAAGGCTCTACCTATTTTAAACCAAAAAAATCAGGTGGCTTAGAAGTTACTAGCTGGAAAGACTTTTACTTTTACTTATTTATGAATATTCCTATGTATGCTGCTTTAGCGGTACTCGCATGGAAATTATCACCCGCTGGTGTAAATTTATTTTCAAGCCAAGTAATGGAAATTATGTGGATTGGTTTAATTGTATTGTTTGTTGTACAAGTACATTCAATTTGGCGTGTAAATGCTGAACATTTAAAACATGGTGTTGCTGACATTGAAAAATATGAGTTTAAGCAAGTTGCTATATTAGATCTTTCATACTTTGTTACTTTTGGCTCAGAATTAGCGGTAGTTTCAATGTTACCATTATTTTTCCTTGATACTTTTGAAGGTTTGTCTCCAGTTAAAGCCGGTTTATTGGCTTCAGGTTTTGCTTTTATGAACTTAGTAGCTCGCCCTACTGGTGGCTGGTTTAGTGACAAGTTTGGTCGTCGTAACAGCCTAATGATTTTAGTGGGCGGTTTAGCGGTTGGTTATATGGTTTTAGGTCAAGTAGATGGTACTTGGGCAATTCCCCTTGCCGTTATTGCGACTATGGCTTGTTCTTTCTTTGTACAAGCTGGTGAAGGTGCAGTATTTGCAATCGTTCCTTTAGTAAAACGTCGTATGACAGGACAAATTGCGGGTATGGCTGGTGCATATGGTAATGTGGGTGCCGTAACTTATTTAACTGTATTGTCATTTGTTGATTACAGCACTTTCTTTATGGTTATCGCCGCCTCTGCTGCCATTGTATTTTTTGCCACTATGTTATTAACTGAACCTAAAGGTCATATGGCTGAGGTTAAAGAAGATGGTACGGTAGAGTTAATCGACGTATCTTAAATTTAGCCGTCATTCTTGCGACCGTAGTTTTATTGTCATCGCTGCTCACCACCATCACTTAGTGAACTAAGCTCAGGTGGTTCGCAGCTCGACAGCTTCACTACAGCCGCAATTATTTAGGCTAAAACAACCAATAATTTTAGTAAGTTATAATCAATTTTATTTAATTAGAGGCAGGCTAAGCTCAGACAGAAAAAACTCGTCGGCTTTGTTGTAATACCAACTATTTAGAATAATGGATTAATTTAACCTTGTAGTTGTCCTGAGTGTAGCGAAGCAGGACAATTTTTTATAAAAAACACTGTCGGAGCAAGCGCCGACCTACAAAATTTATATTAAGAATTTAATTATGACTGAAACCAACCAATTACAAGTAGATCTTGCTAGCCATTCAATACAAGGTTTAAAAGAGGCTAATGAAGATGCGGTTGGTTTTTTTATTCCGCAAGAAGACAAAGATAAAAACAATCGCCAATTAGAATCAAAAGGTATTGTACTCGCGGTTGCTGATGGTGTTAGTAGCGCAGAAGCCGGTAAAGAAGCGAGTCATACGGCTATTACGCGTTTTATTGATGATTATTATCAAACACCAGATACTTGGTCAGTAAAACATTCAGGACAAAAAATCCTTTCTAGCATCAACTTAACATTATTTAAACGTAGTCATGAATTTACCAATGAAGAAAAAGGTTATTTAACTACTTTTACTGCACTTGTTTTAAAATCAAGAATCTGTCATTTTTTTCATGCTGGTGATAGTCGTGCTTTTTTACTACGACAAGGTGAGTTTAAACAACTAACCCGTGATCATGTAGCCAGTATTGGCTCTGGGCGTACTTTTTTAGCACGTGCTATGGGCATGGATAACTCCATTCAAATTGATTATGGCTCATTCACGTTAGAAAAAGATGATATTTTATTAGTTACCTCTGATGGTATTCATGATTTTATTGATGCAGAGCAAATAAAAAACATTATGGCAGAGCAAACCTCTTGCCAAGAACGTATTGAAAAACTAGTTAAAACTGCTTTTGACAATGGTAGTGATGACAACATCAGTGGTTCACTTTGTCAAATAAATCAATTACCTAATGAAAGTTTAAATGATTATAATTCAAAACTAACGCGCCTCCCTTTTCCACCACCACTTGACGAAGGCGTAATACTAGATGGTTACAAAGTCTTAAAAGAATTATTCGCCAGCTCTCGCAGTCAACTTTATTTAGTTGAAGATACTGAAACTGGTGAGCACATGGTAATGAAAACCCCCTCGATAAACTTTTTAGAAGACACTGGCTATATTGACCGCTTTATTCAAGAAGAATGGATTGGAAAGCGTATTCAAAGCGAACACGTAGTACGTATTATCGCCCAAAATCGCCCGCGTACCTGTTTATATTATTTAATGGAATATGTGCATGGTGTATCGTTAGACAAATGGATGGCTGCTCATCATTTTCCCAAACCTAAATTAGCGATAAAAATTGTGGAACAAATTGCTGATGGTTTATCTGCTTTTCATAAGATGGAAACTATTCATCAAGATTTAAAACCTGCCAACATATTAATATTAGATAGTGAAAATGAAAACAATGACAGTGGTGAAATACAAGTAAAAATTGTTGATTTTGGTTCTGTTTTTGTTGCAGGTCTTGCCGAAGTCTTTATTCCGCTTGAACATGAAGGCGTATTAGGCACAGCAACTTATTCTGATCCTCAGTATTTACTAGGTAAAAATACGGGTGTACAAGGTGACTTATATGCCCTTGCCACCATTACCTATGAACTGTTTTGCGGTAAATTACCTTACGGTGAAAAAATAGAAGAATGCCAAACCGCTTTTGAATACGATCATTTACGATATATTAAAGCCAGCGAAGCCAATCCAGTAATACCCATGTGGTTTGATCGCACATTACAGCGTGGTGTTGCTTTTGATTTAGAGCAGCGTTATGATAATATTGAAGAATTTTTGCACGACTTAAAACATCCAAACCCTAATTATTTACGTGATGATCCCAAAGTTAAAAAACACAAATCACAAGTCCTCTTTTGGCAATTATTATCAGGATTTTGGATTTTAATGTTGGCATTGGTTATCGCACTTTTTGCTAATGGCTAAAGAATACATTCGTTAAATAAATTGATTAAAAATATTTATTTAACCTTAATAGTTTTTTGCTAATATACGCGCTTATTTTAGATTATTAATAAATTATAATTTTATGAGCCAAACTGCCTCTATTTTTGACCCCGTTTTATCTTCTTCAACAAAAAGCGCGCAAGCTGATAAAAAAACGTGGCATAACCTTTACGGTAGCAGCGCCAGCTTGGCTATATATCATGCGGCATTAAAAAAAGGAAAGTTAGCTAATAGCGCCCCGATATTATTAATAACTCAAGATACTCCTTCAGCATTACGTTTAGAGCATGAGTTATCTAGCCTAGCGGATAGCGAAAATGCGTGCGATATTTGCTTATTTCCAGACTGGGAAACCTTACCTTATGATAATTTTTCCCCTCATCAAGATATAATATCGCAACGTTTAAGTACACTTTACCAATTATCACGTATGCAACAAGGCATAGTAATAGTTCCCATCAATACCCTATTGCAACGCCTTGCCCCAAAACAGTTTTTAGAAAAAAATAGTTTATTAATAAAACAAGGTGATAAAAAAGACTTACATCAACTTAGGCAAGAATTAGAAAATTGTGGTTACCGCTGTGTTGATCAAGTCATGGAACATGGTGAGTTTTCAGTTCGCGGCGCTATTTTAGATTTATATCCTATGGGCAGCAAAACCCCCTTTCGTCTTGATTTTTTTGATGATGAAATTGATGAAATTCGCTTATTCGATGTAGATTCACAACGTTCAACCGACAAAATAACCAAAATAGAATTATTACCGGCACATGAGTTTCCAACCGATAAAGAAGCGATTAACCTATTTCGTAGTCAATACCGGGAATTTTTAACAACAAATAACGAAAAAGAGTCTATTTATCATCAAGTAAGTAACGGTATTTTACCCAATGGTATCGAATATTACCTGCCACTATTTTTTGAACAAACTAATACTCTGTTTGATTATTTAAGCGAAAATACGCAAATTATACTTCATGGAGATATTGACAATGCGCTTGAACAATATTGGCTTGATATTAATTATCGCTATGAAAATAGACGCTATGATCCAACACGTCCTTTACTAGCACCTAAGCAACTATTTTTACATAGCGATGAATTGTATCGTGAACTAAAATCATTTAATCGTATCACTATTTCCACAGCGATAAAGCTCACGCCAAATACAGAACAACAATCGTCTGCCCAAAGTACAAGAAAAAAAGCGGGTGATATATATTACCCTATTGCCCCATTACCTGAATTAGCCGTAAATTCAGCATTAAAACAACCTTTTACCGCTTTAAATCACTTTATTAAAACAAATGAAGCTCAACGAACTTTGTTTATAGCAGAAACCCAAGGCCGTCGTGAAACCCTATTAGAATTGCTTGAGCGCGCTAATATTAAGCCTGAATTATTTAATTCTATTGATGAGTTTAAACACAGTAAAGCACAATGTGGTTTAACCGTTAATGCCTTAAGTAATGGCTTTATTATTAATAATGACGCTTTTGCCATTATTACAGAAACCGAATTACTTGGTAATAGAGTACGTCAATCAAGACGTCGTGGCAAAAAACAAGATATAGATAGCGATATTATTTTTAAAAATTTAGCTGAGCTTTCTATTGGACAATCGGTCGTACATATTGAACACGGCATTGGTCGTTATATGGGCTTACAAAGCTTAGAGACAGGCGGCTTAACTACCGAATTTTTAGTGCTTGCTTATGCTAACGAGGCTAAATTATATGTTCCCGTTGCCTCATTACATTTAATTAGTCGTTACTCAGGCGCTGAAAATGCACCACTACATAAACTCGGCAACGACAGTTGGAGTAAAGCTAAACGAAAAGCGGCCGAAAAAATACGTGATGTTGCCGCCGAATTACTTGACGTTTATGCCAAACGTGAAAACTCGCAAGGTTATCATTACCAATTAAATAAAGAAGATTATCGCGCATTTGCCGACAGTTTTGGTTTTGAAGAAACCACAGATCAAGAACAAACTATTCATGCCGTTATCGGCGATATGCGCAGCCCCAAAACAATGGACAGATTAGTCTGTGGTGATGTAGGTTTTGGTAAAACCGAGGTAGCCATGCGCGCCGCATTTGTTGCCGTAAACGACGGTAAACAAGTGGCAATTTTAGTACCCACAACGTTACTTGCACAACAACATTATGAAAATTTTCGTGACAGATTTGCCAACTGGCCTGTAAATATTGAAGTATTATCGCGCTTTAAAACCGCCAAAGAACAAAAAGAAGTGATCGCTAAAGTGGCGAGTGGCCATATTGATATTTTAATAGGCACTCACAAACTGATTCAAAGTGAAATAAAATACAAAGACTTAGGTTTGCTTGTAGTTGATGAAGAGCATCGTTTTGGCGTTAAGCAAAAAGAAAAAATTAAAAAAATACGCGCTAATGTCGATATTTTAACACTCACCGCCACACCTATTCCGCGTACTTTAAATATGGCCATGGGTGGAATGCGTGACTTGTCTATTATTGCAACACCACCCGCGAAACGTTTAGCCGTAAAAACCTTTGTACATCAACGTGATGATGCACTTATTCGCGAGTCAATATTACGTGAAATACTGCGCGGTGGTCAGGTTTATTTTCTCCATAACAATGTTGAAACTATTGAGAAAACCGCGCTTGATATTCAAACATTAGTGCCCGAAGCTAAAATTGTTACCGCCCACGGGCAAATGCGTGAACGCGACTTAGAGCGCGTAATGAGTGATTTTTATCATCAGCGTTTTAACGTATTAGTGTGTACCACCATTATTGAAACGGGTATCGATGTACCCAGTGCTAATACTATAATTATGGACAGAGCCGATCATTTAGGCTTAGCACAGTTGCATCAATTACGTGGGCGTGTTGGTCGTTCGCATCATCAAGCTTATGCTTATTTATTAACTCCGCACGCTAAGCGTATGACAAAAGATGCAAAAAAACGTCTTGATGCTATTGCCTCTTTAGAAGATTTAGGCGCAGGTTTTACGCTTGCTACCCACGATTTAGAAATTCGTGGTGCTGGAGAGCTATTAGGCGAAGATCAAAGCGGACAAATGAGTCAAATAGGCTTTAGTTTATACATGGAAATGTTAGATGATGCCGTGGCAGCACTTAAAGAAGGTAAGCAATTATCACTTGATCAAACCACCCGTAAGCAAACTGAAATTGACTTACGTATTGCCGCGCTGATCCCAGAAGATTATATTTTTGATGTGAGTCTGCGCTTAAGCTTATATAAACGTATTGCCAGCTGTAAAAGTAATGATGAATTAGATGATATTCAGGTAGAACTTATCGACCGTTTTGGTTTACTGCCACAAGCGACAAAAAACCTAGTCCAAATAGCCAAATTAAAACTTAAAGCGCAAAAAATTGGTATTATTCGTATTGATGCGGGTGAAAATGGTGGTAGCATAGAATTTAATCCCAATGCTGATATTGATCCTATGATGATCATTGCCCTTATTCAGGCGCAACCGACTAAATATAAAATGGATGGACCAACCAAGCTTAAATTTAGTTTAAAAGGTAACGAACGTACTATCGAAGCAAAAGACAGGTTATTACTGATCACGGCGATGTTAAATGATTTTGCAAAAGGTCAAACACAAAACAACAAAAACACCGCCACTAAGCGTAAGAAAAACTAAAGCATAACTCATTAAATTTGATAAGATAAATGGTACGTCGATACTAGCCTAAACAAGACTCGACAAACTAATTAGGACAAACATTGTTAAAACACATTAAATACTTCACACTACTGCCCTGTTTAGCCTTATTAACCAATAACGCGGCACTGGCACAAACGGCTAAAAAAGAACGTTGGTTTGAAGTCGAAGTGATCCTTTTTCAACAACTTGGCGATAAAACTAAGCTTAAAGAACAATTTCCTGATGATATGCCATCAGCAGCAACGAGTTTACGTCATAAACGTTTTATTGAATTATTAACTCCATTTTTAAAACCAGACATTAGCACCCTAAAATTACAACTGCCTATTTGTGGCGAAAAAAATACAACACAAGATATTTTACAACAAGCATTAACGCCAATCCCTTTCTATCAAACAAAAACATTAGCCGAAATTAATGCTTTAACACTCGACGAGAGTTATATTGAACCATCAGAAGACGCAACAATACTTGATACCG